>DASUFX010000060.1:0-3384 GCA_036274355.1 Kofleriaceae bacterium
GCCCAATCGCCGAATGCGTGCGGTTTTCAGTGGTTACTGAACACGCGGCCAGATGTCAGATCCCCCCTGTAGAGTCGCTATCCAAGGAGCCCAAATGACCCAAGACGATTACGGCACAGCGACTGTGCCGGACTGCAACGACGAAGGGGCGCCGTTCAATCCCAGCGAGGACTGGATCGAGGCGTTCGAGAACCAGAACACCGAGGAGATGCGCAAGCGCGCGCTCCGGTTCGCGCGTGCTCGTGCGCGCTTTGTGTCGCGTGCCGGCGGCCGTGTCGACGAGCTGTACGTGAACGAGCTCGTACACGATGCGTTGACGGACACGCTGCTCGGCGTGCTCGCGTGGGATCCAGCCGCGATTTCGTTGGAGACCCACGTGTTCGGCACGATCCGCTTCCGCACGAAGAATGATCGGATTCGCGCGCTGCGCTTTCGCCATCAATCGATCGACGCGGCGGATGCCGGCGGCGTGATGTGCGAAGTCGAAGCGACGCTCGCGTCGGCGCAGAGTGCGCCGGACCCCGAGTCGCTGACGTTCTCGGCGGAGGTGCTCGCGATGCTGCGCAATCTCGCCGGCGATGATGCCGAGATTCACCGGATCGTCGACGCGATCGAAGCAGGCGCGAGTGCGCCGCGCGAGATCATGAGCGTCGGCCAGCTGTCAGAGAAGACATGGCGCAAGGCGCGGCTGCGCATGGCGCGCATTGTCGATCAACTCTCAAACCACGTGCTGCTCGCAGTACGCCACGCATGAGGATCACCATGACAAAGCCAACCACCGAACAGATCCTCGACGAAGTGTCGTATCAGGCCGCGCTCGCGGAAGCTGATCATGGCGCGAGTACACGCGCCGACGACCGCGCATCGCGCGAGCTCGGCGACAAGCTACAAGCACGCCTCGCGCAGTTGCGGCGCAACTTGCTGCCGGCCAGCGCGCCGATTCAGAAGGCCAAGCCGATTCGTACGAAGTGGCTCGGCCTCGATCGCCCGGCGTTGCTCGCGCGGATCACCGAAATGACCCAGGCGATGAGCGGTGCCGTGCAGTACGCCCATCGCGATCTGCAGGGGCTGAGCGACAACGATCTGCGCCAGCTGCTCGATCTGCTCGATACGTCACCACGCGAATAGCCAGGAGCATACATGCGCGATCTATGGATCCGCAGGGCGCGGCAGGCTGCCCGCGCGCTGTCGCGCCGTTTCGGTGTCACTGCACCGGAGCACATCAACATCGAGGTGTTTGCGGCGCGTCTCGGCGCGACGGTCACCGTCGGTCCGCTCGAGGGCGCGATCGCTCAGCTCGTGCGCGTTGGCTCGCACGTGCACATCGTGGTCTCCGAGCGCGTGACCGATGACTGCGCGATCCGCTTTTCGATCGCGCACGAGCTTGGCCATTTCGTGCTCGGTCATCCGTCGCGACCACCGTCAGAGCTGTGCGGCGGCGTACGGCCGCGCGCAGGTGCGAGCGACGCGCGCAACTACGAGCTCGAGGCCAATGCGTTCGCGGGTGAGCTGCTGATGCCAAGCCATTTGCTCCAGCGCTGGTGCGAGGTGTCGCCGGTGAGTATGGAGATCCCGCGGCGGATCGCGCGCGAATACAACGTGTCGATCCTCGCGAGCGCGATCCAGTTCGCGGAGCTGTCGTCGGAACGCTGCGCGGCCGTGTTCTCGGCGCGACGCGAGGTGGTGTGGAGTGCGTCGAGCGCGACATTCGAACGCGAGATTCCGCGTGGCAGACGAATCGATCCGCACTCGGTCGCGTGGGATTTCTACGTGCGCGGCGAGCTCGACGACTGCGCGCAACCGGTGCCTGCAGATGCGTGGCTCGACACGTCGATCGAGGTCGACATTGTCGAGCATTCGATCGCGTCGCCGCAGCACGGAACTGTGCTGTCGCTGCTGTGGATCCCGGAGAGATCTGCATCACGGTTGAGTACACATTTCTGATCAAACACGATCCAAAACGCCGCGCTGGTCGCCCTTACCAAGAAAGGAGATCAGTGATGCGCAAGCAAGATTCCCAAGAGCTGCTTCAGATCGATCCCGCACACATCCGCCACTTCCTGTCGATCTTCAACGCGCTGTCGCCCGAGGAGGCGGCACAGGTTCGTGAGATCGCGGAGGCGTTCAGCCCGGCGGAGCTGCGTGCGTGGTTCGCACAGCTCGTCGACCTCAACGAGCCGCAAGCGATCCAGCACATCAAGGTGCTGGTTGCGGGCAATACCGAGGCGGTTTCGTGAACCCACTGCCCGATCCGTTCGATTGGTCGCTGTTGTTTCGTGCGTTCAACGATGCCTTGGAGTGGGTGCTCGACGTCGCCGCGCATACGGCGCGGAACTATCCCGATGAAGTCGCAACCGTCGAGCGCGTTCGCACGTTCACGCGGGCGCGCAACGCAGGTCGCCCTGCACATCTGCGTTTCGATGATCTGTTGTTCACGTTCTCGCTAGTTCTCGCCGCGATCGAGCGCGACCTGGGTCCGCTCACCAAGCGGCCGCCGACGTTCATGCCCGAGGCATCATGGCACCGTCGTTCCCCATCACTTCATGGCTCCGTGCGTTCTTCGCGCTCCAAGAGTGCGCGGCGGATAGCCGCGACGTCATCGAAATCCCCGACGGGGACGAAGATGTCATTCGTTGGCCCCGCACCGACGTCGACGACGTGAACGCGATCGTCGCGGTCTTCGATCCCATTCTTCGTACACAACCCCTTCGGTTCGGCGGTCACGGCCTCGGGCAGCGCTGGCGCAGCAGTATCGACGCGCTCGCGCACCACGCAGGCATCGCCGAGTACCGAGACAACCGGACGTTCTGGCGCGCGCTTCCGGCCGTCTGTCTCTATCTCCATTCGCAATCAGTGCCGCTGCCGCCGCCAGAAGTCTGGAACGCGCTGCTCGCGCGCTTCCGCGCCACGCCGGCTGCGGCTCTCGCATAGGAACTCATGCCGTTACCTCATCAGCCCACTCTCACCACACGTTATCTCTTGAGCGACGACGCGAAACCCGCCGACGACGCGCACTGGTTCTGGCCACTGCCGCGGCTCGCCGGCGAATCACCGCGCATCATCGCGCACGCGCACGATGACCGGCTCGGCGTCGACCTCGGCTACGCGCGGATCGTGTTTCCCGAGCTGTTCGTGCCCGTGTTCGCGGTGCGCGCCGGCCTCGTCAGCTTCGCCGCACGCTGTGCGAGTGGCTACGCCGTCACGATCGAGCACGGCGGCATCGTGTCGTCGCACTACGCGCACCTCGAGCAGATGTTCGTCACGCCGACGCTCGGGCGGCGGCGCCGGAGGTTGCGCGTGCGTGCCGGCGACGTGATCGGCTACGCGGGGCGCGATCCCAGTCATATTCGCTTCGAAGTGTGGAAGTGGACGGCGAAGAACGGT
>DASUFX010000061.1:0-7644 GCA_036274355.1 Kofleriaceae bacterium
CTCATCCGCTGCGGCGGCGGCGGTGCCGATGGCGTGCAAGGCGTTGCCACGCGCGGCGATCGGATCGCGATCGCAGGCACGTTCACAGCGGGCGCCGAGCTCGGCGGTGTCGCCCTGCCCGCCTACGCGGACGACTCACCGTTTGGCGATGGGTTTGCGGCCGAGCTCGATGGCAACGGCAAGCGACGCTGGGCGCAGACGTTCGGCGGCCGCGCCGACGATGCGGTCGCCGGTGTCGCGATCGACGATCGCGATCACGTGATCGTCGCGGGCAGCGTCCACGAGGTCGTGCACGTCGGAAGCGCGCAGCTCGTCACCCAGGGCCCCGGCGACGGCATCATCGTGTGGTTCGGCGACGACGGCGAGAAAGGCGCGGCGGTGCTCGTCGGCGGTCTCGACTTCGATGGTCTGCGCGCGATCACGGCGGTCGGCGACAAGGCGATCGTCGCCGGCTTCTTCTCTGGCTCGATGAAGCTCGGCGATCGTACGCTCACCGCGGGCGGCGGCGACGATTCGTTCATCGCCGCGTTCGATGGCAACGGCACGATCGCATCCGGCTGGCACGTCGGCGGCGAAGGCCGCGAAGAGGTCACGTCGCTGTCGGCGATTCCCGGTGGCTTCGTCGCCGGCGTCGCGCACACCGCGAAAGCGTCGATCGAAGACACGCAGCTCGCCGCACCGAAAGATCCGATGCGCGGCAGCGCTCTGATCGTGCGCGGCGTGCGTTAGTTCGCGCGCTCTTTCTTCTCGACGATCACGCGGATCGACTCGAGCGAGACCGGGCCCCAGCCGCGAATCGTGATCGCATCGGCGGTCGCAGCATCGACGACGCCGAGCGACCAGCGCGACGACGTGAGCATGTCGTACTCGTTGTCGAGCCACTTGCGGCCACCTTCTTCGACGAAGAACAGTACCGGCTTCCCGACTTCGACCTCCGCGACCTTGTCCGCGACCTTGGTCTTGAACAGGAACTTGTACTCGGCTTCGTCACCACGCCACGTCCACCATTTACCCTCGAGCTCGAACACGGGCGTCCCGCGAAACAGGCTGCCCGCGACGACGTTGTCAGCCGCGAACCACACCCCCGGCCGCAAGCAGTGATCGATCTTGTTCGTGCAGGGCTCTCCCCTCCCCATGTACACCGGGCCGCCGGGGCCGTGCGGCGCGTTGTGCGAATCGCGATACGGTGGTGAACCGTTGCCACCGTAGTGCTTGTCGTTCGCGGCTGTTGTCGTCGTCGCTGGCGGTGACGGGGGGGTCGCAGGCTTCGACGGTGTCGAAGTCGTCGAGGTCGTCGTGGTCGTCGTGCTCGTCGTCGTCGGCGCCGGCGGCGTCGTCGCCGTCGTCGTCGTCGGCGGCGGCGGCGTATCGGAGCCGGTGACCGTCGGCCTTCGCTCCTGCCCGAAATAAAGGATCTTGCCGTCGTTGAGTCCGGCCCGCTCGTTCACGTCTGGATACTGACGACACACGACGTTCGGCTTGCAGGTCGTCGTCTCGTCGGCCCACACGTGTTGCACACGGTCGTCCTGAGCGAAACCAGCGCGGTGCATCTCGGCAAGTGCCTGCTCGAACGTCATGCCGATCAGGTTCGGCATCAAGTACCACTCGGTGTTCTTGCCGATGTTGCCGTGCCGCGGATCGTCGGTCTGCACGCGCAGCGACACGACAAGCCGCGCGCCCTGCACGCGACCTGCCGCGGGAAACTGATAGCAGACCTCGCCGATCTCGATGATCTTGCCGTCGACGAAGCTGCCACACATGCTGCCGTCGTCGTTGATATCGCCTTGCACGCCCGCGCGTCGCAACGCGGCGATCGCCTCCTGCTTGCGCAGCTTGAACACGTTGGGAATCGTGACCGTGCCGCTCGAGTCAGCGCCAGACGCACGCGACGACGACGACGACGACGTGAAGCTCGACGTCGCCGCGCAACCAGTTAGAAATAGAACGACGGATGCAAATGCCTTCACAGCTCACCTCGACAAGTTGGTTCACCGGCGCTGACGGCTAGGCGTTCACGCGCGGCGCGGTGATCGGCGCGACCAGATCCGCAAATGCTCGCCGGCGCGCCTCGGTTTCGGGAGCGAGCGCATCGGAAACGCGCTCGGACAGTTGAACGTAGAGCAGCTCGCCGACGTCGCGAACGACGGGCGGCTTCACGACAGACACGATCTTGTCGCGGCCGCCGACCGCGGCGACGTGCGCGGGTTTGAGGTACGTGCCCCAGCGCGGCACGCGAATGTAGTCCTCGCCGAGCTTGCGACGATGGATTCCGTACGACGAGATCTCACCGGGGTCGGGATGCAGCGGGCGTCCATTCAGCGTGCGGCTCACGAGCGACGTCTCGATGGCGACGATGTCAGCGTTCGTCGTGACGATGACGACGCCATTGAGCGCACCAACGAGCTCGACGATCTCGTGCTGGAGATCGAGCCATACCTTGGTTGCTTCATCCGATGCATCGGCGGGCACGTGCCAGGTCGAGCAGGCCTCGAACGGCAACGCAACGTCCATTGTCAGCGGACGCCCGAGGTCGATCCCGAAGCGAGCCGTGTCTAGCGTGTCTTGCTTCGAACGGCTCACACCGAACAGCACATGCTGCGACGACGTCGACGTGATCGCTTCCGTGACGGACTGCCGTAGCTTCGCGGCCGGTACGGTCCCCTTGAACACGGGCACCGCCGGGCGCTGCGGCGTGTGCCAGACATTGATCAACTTGAAGCGGTAGAGCCAGCGTGGATCGACGACGAGCGTCGCAAGCCGTGCCAACCGTTCCTGATCGCCATCGAGCGCGCGATGAAACACGCAGTGCAAGCCGACCAGTAAGGTCATTCCCCGGTCTCCGGAGCATCCGCCGGCGGCTCGGCAACGTCGTCACCAAAGCCTTTTGCCTCCGCCGCGTCCGGGCAGAAGTCGTAGATATCCAGGTCCGGGGGGTCGACGACCAGCTCCTTGCCGTCACGTTCGCAGTTGCGGACCTGTGGGTACTTCTCGAACAAGCTCGCCTTGTCTCGGGCGTACCAGTTCTTGAGCCCCTCCGTATACGCCTTCATCTGGCGGCCACCCTCATACATGGCGTCTTGGGTCCGTGGCTTGATCTCGATCACCTTGCACGAGCTGCCGGTAAGCACGCAGTCGGCGCGACAATCAGAGCCTTCACGAACCTCGTTTCTGCAGTCGGTACTCGTGATTTTGAACTCCGCATACCCACTGCTTCCGCTGCACATGCTGCTCTGCCGGTCCGCGTGCACCTTCTTGCCGTACTCGAGCTTCGCGCGAATCTTCGGGTTGTTGGCGCCCTGTAGCTCGTAGCTCCTGAGCTTCTCGAAGTTCCGCCGATTCGCTTGGATTCCTTCGACCACGCGCTTGGAGCCTTTGTAGTGCGCGATCTTGCTGTCGGTCGCGCGCGATTCGAGCCGATCCGACTGACCAAGCATCGTGCCGTACGCACTGCTGATCTGACTCGCCCACCGATCGGCCACCTCTTTCACCTTCGCTTCCATCTCATACTCGCCCGCGCGACACATCACCTCGCGCAGATCGTCACGATCCTTCTCGGTGAACGCGCGGAGCTGACGGGCCTCACGTAGCCAGGCGTTGTAGTCCTTCGTGAGCTGCGTGACCGTGCCTTTTGTGGTGGCGGTGTAGTTGCGCAGATTCTCCAGCCCCTTGTCGACGTCGGGATGCTTCTCGCCGAGTGCGAGCCGGGGACACGCGCCTTCCGTCACCGCGCGGTAGCGATCCTTCCAGAAGCTCGCCATCCGCGACGCGTCATCGTTGAAGGACGACGACACCCTGGACCACTCGTCCCTGTCCTCCGTGAATCGGGCGTAGTAGAGGACGCTCGAGAAATCGCTGTCGTTCTGTTTGAGTGTGGCGAGGCGCTCGGTCCAGGTCTTTCCATACTCCTTCGCCTTATCCGGCAGCGTTTTGAACGCTTCGTCCGCATCGTCGGGACGACCGACGTAGTAACGAACGACTGTCTGGAGATCCGCCTCGTCGCTATTGCACTTGTCTGCGACACCGTCGGCGAGGAACTGCAGGTCTTTCATCCTGCTCAAGAACTTCGCCGCCGCATCGAACCCGTCGAGATATCTCGGGTACTTGTCGACGATGTCGTTCGCTCGCGAGTCACTGCCCTTCACCCGGTCGAGCCTGCCCACCAGGTCACGCACCTCACGTGCGTAGCTGAGCGCATCATTGAGATCACCGTTATCGCGATCGGAGTCGAACCCCGATAGCTCGCTCGCCATGCTCTTGATGCGGTCGTCGATATTCCTGATCAGATCCGCGCGATCAGAATCGTCATCCGCGTGCGCCCGTTGATCCCCGACGAGCAATCCACCAACCACAACACCCGCGATCAACACCACAACCTTGCTACTCATCCACGGACGCTAACACGCGGGTCTGACATTTCGCCGCAACAAATCGTTGCAGCAGAATGCGACTTCAATAACCAGGGGCAACCAATGGTTGCGACGAACCGGTCTCAGACCTCGACGAGCATGCGGTCGGGAGCCTCGAGGCGATCCTTCACCGCGACAAGAAACGACACGGCTTCACGGCCGTCGACGACGCGGTGGTCGTACGACAGCGCGACGTACATCATCGGACGCACCTTCACTTCATCGCCGACCACCATCGGACGCTTCACGATGTTGTGCATGCCGAGAATGCCGGTCTGCGGATAGTTGAGCAGCGGCGTCGACATCATCGAACCGTAGATGCCCCCGTTCGTGATCGAGAACGTGCCGCCTTGCAGATCGTCGAGGCCGAGCTTGCCGTTACGCGCCTTCTCGGCGAGCGCGAGGATGCCCTTCTCGACGCCGGCGAACGACAGCGCGTCGCAATCGCGCAGCACCGGCACGACGAGCCCCTTTGGCGTCGAGACCGCGATGCCGAAGTCGTAGTGCTTCTTGTAGACGATGTTGCCGCCGACTACCTCGGCGTTGATGCCGGGGAACAGCTTCGCCGCAGCGACGCACGCTTTGACGAAGAACGACATGAAGCCGAGCTTCGCGCCGTGCGCCTTCTCGAAGCTGTCCTTGTACTTCGCGCGCAGCTCCATGATCGCGGTCATGTCGACTTCGTTGAACGTCGTCAGCGACGCCGACTCGTGCTGCGCTTGCACGAGCCGCTCGGCGACGCGCTTGCGCAGCGGTGACATCGGCACGATCTCGTCGCGCGGATCGACTTGTGCGAGGCGGTCTTCGACCGACGGACCACTCGGTGCAGCGGGTGCGGCAGCGCCGCGTGCAGGCAGCGCACCGGTCTCGCGTGCGGTCGCGCGTTGCGACGGCGTGAGCTTGAGCAGCTGATCTTTGTCGAACGATTCACCGTTGCCCGACTTCGCAGCGGGCTTCGCTTGCGCGGCAGCTTGCGGCGGCGGTGGCGGTTGCTTCACGGGCGCGGGCTGTGCGGCGACTTGCGGCTGTGCGGCGGCAGCAGGAGCTGGCTTCGCCGGCTCGACCTTCGCAGCAGCCGGTTTCGCAGCCGCCTTGCCGGCCTTCCCCGCATCGACCGCACCGATCACGTCGCCGACTTTGACCGTCGCACCGACCGCGAACCGCTGCTCGGTGAGCGCGCCTGCGACCGGTGACGGCAGCTCCACCGTGATCTTGTCCGTCTCGAGCTCTGCCACCGGCTCTCCATCCGCCACCGCGTCACCGACTTGCTTCAGCCACTTGGCAACCACCGCCTCGGAGATCGACTCACCGAGCTGTGGAACTACGAGATCAGCCATGGGCGGATTTTACCTCCGCCGAGGCTACCGGGGGTCGAATGCGGCCTTGAGAATCTGCTGCTGTTCGAGGACGTGCGCCTTGTGTGAACCGGTTGCCGGGCTCGCGCTCTCGACGCGCGAAATGAATTCATATTTCAGGTTGCCGCCGCGGTCGTGGAGGATCGATTCGATGCGTGGAGTGACGAATCGGCCGGCGCCCATGTTGTGCGGCTCGTCCTGCACCCAGAAGCACTCCCGCAGCTTCGTGTACGGCGCGATCGCGTCGGCGACGAGGTGCGGCCACCACGGATACAGCTGTTCGAGTCTCACGATCGCGACGGTGTCGTCCTTGCGCTTGCTGCGCTCGTCGACGAGCTCGTAATAGATCTTGCCCGTACAGAACAATACGCGCGTGACGTGCGCCGGGTCGGCGGTCGTGTCGTGCATGACGCGATGGAAGCGGCCGGTCGCGAGCTCGTCGAGGGTCGACGTCGCCGCCGGCAGACGGAGCAGGCTCTTCGGCGTCATCACGACGAGCGGCTTGCGCAGGCGGCGAAGCACCTGCATGCGCAACAGGTGGAAGACTTGCGCGGGCGTCGTCGGCTGCGCGACGCGCATGTTGTGCTCGGCGCACGACTGGAGGTAACGCTCGAGGCGCGCACTCGAGTGCTCCGGCCCCTGCCCTTCGTAGCCGTGCGGCAACAGCAGCACGAGACCGGAGAGTCGCTTCCACTTGTCTTCGGATGACGAGATGAACTGATCGATGATGACCTGCGCGCCGTTCGCGAAGTCACCGAACTGCGCTTCCCACATCACGAGCGCGTCGGGATAGTCGAGCGAGTAACCGAACTCGAAGCCCATCACGCCCGCTTCGGACAGCGGCGAGTCGTAGATGCGGCACTGGCCCTGATCGGGATGGAGCTGGCCGAGCAGCATGTGCTCGCGGCCGTTGACGATGTCGGTGATGACCGCGTGGCGATGGCTGAACGTGCCGCGCGAGACATCCTGGCCGGTGAGCCGCACGTTGACCGCTTGATAGAGCAGCGAACCGTACGTGAGCAATTCGCCCATGCCCCAGTCGAGCGGCTTGTCACCGCGGCCCATCTGCGCGCGCTGTTCGAGCAAGCGCACGATCTTCGGGTGCGGCGTGAAGCCCTGCGGCACCTCGGTCATGCTCTGCGCGATCTGCTCGAGCAGCGGACGCATCACGCGGGTGTCGACTTCTTCGGGCTCGTCGGTGATGCCGCCGCGATAGCCGCGCCACATCGCGGTCATCGATGCACCCTCGGGGCGCTGCTTCGCGGCCTTTGCTGCTTCGAGCTCGGTCTCGAGCTCGGCAACGCGGCGCTGGGTCATCGCGGTCGCTTCATCGGCGGTGATCGTGTGGTCGGCGACGAGCTTGTGCGTGTAGACCTCGACGGGAGACTGCTTCTCCTTGATGCGGTCGTACATGATCGGCTGCGTGAATGCCGGCTCGTCGTTCTCGTTATGGCCGTACTTGCGATAGCAGTACATGTCGATCACGACGTCGGAGCCGAACTGCGCGCGGTACTCGCACGCGATTTCGACCACGCGCGCGAGCGCATCGAGGTCCTCGCCGTTGACGTGCCAGATCGGGCACTCGATCATCTTCGCGACGTCGGTGCAGTACGGCGTCGAGCGCTGCTCAGCCGGCGTCGCGGTGAAGCCGACCTGGTTGTTGACGATGATGTGGACGGTGCCGCCGGTGCGATAGCCCGGCAGGTTCGATAGCTGCAGCGTCTCGGGCACGAGGCCCTGACCCGCGAAAGCAGCATCACCGTGGACGAGCACGCCGACGACACGCTTGTGCTCGACGTCGCCGTGGCGGGTCTGCTTCGCACGCACGCGGCCGACAACGACCGGATCGACGGCCTCGAGGTGGCTCGGGTTGAACGCGAGCG
>DASUFX010000062.1:0-7973 GCA_036274355.1 Kofleriaceae bacterium
GAACCCGCCGAACTCGATCGCGAGCCCGCCGGTGGCGAGCGCGCCGATGCGAGCAGCGAGCGCAAGCGGCTCGGCGATGCGATCGCACGCGGCATCTCGGCACTGCCCGATGCGCAGCGCGCCGTGCTGGTGCTTCGCGAGTATTACGACCTCGATTACGCAGAGATCGCCGACGTCCTCGAGCTCGACGTCGGCACCGTCAAGTCGCGACTCAGTCGCGCGCGCACGGCGTTGCGCGAGCACTTGATGGCAACCGTGCCCGAGCTCGGAGGCCGCCGATGAGTAACGACGACGAGCTTGCTGAATACGATCTGTCGGCGTGGGATGCGCCGCCACCGCCTGCCGATCTGGCCGACGCCGTGATCGATCGCATGGGCGGCACCGACGTCGGCATCGCGGTTCCCGTCGACGATCAGCCGGCGTCGCCGAGGCGCGCATGGATCATCGCCGGTGCGGCGGTCGCGGCGCTGCTACTCGCGGTCGGCGTGTGGTCGCTGATCCGTTCGACGCACAAGGCGGCGCCGTCGAGCGGCAGCGTGCTCGCGGACAAGGCGCGCACGCTCGACCTCGATACCGTGCACGCGGATCTCGATCCGGGCGCCGACGTACGCTGGCGGCGCGACGGCGAGGTGTGGCTCGTCGAGCAGCGTGCGGGACGCGCGGCATGGCGCGTCGATGGCGACGAGAAGCTGGTGATCGTAGCCGGAGCCGGGTTGGCTTCGGTCGAAGCAACAGGCGCAAACCTACGAGTGGAGGTCCAGATGAACGCGATGGATGCGCGAGTGATCGGCGCGAGTGCGTTGACGGCTGCGGCCGTCGCGATGGTGACCGTCGTCGTCTACGAGGGTCATGTCAACGTCGGGCGCGGCGTCGGCCAGCAGACGGTCGTCGTCGCGCCGGGCACGACGTACTCGGTGAAGAACGAGGACGTGAGCCAGAACCTCGTCGGCGCGAGCCGGGTCGCGGCAGAGGGCGGCAAGAAGATCGCGATTCTCGGTCTCCAGCTCGATGGCAAGTACGGGCCGGATGCACCGGTCGTCACGCAAGTGATGGGTGCGACGCTGCGCGCGGCGGCGCAGAACGACGGTCGCTTTCAGCTCTCGCTCAACGCCGACAGGGAGCTCGTCGACGAGAAGCTGCTCATGAATTGCGCGGACGAGGCGACGTCGTGCATGTCGGCGATCGGCGCTGACCTCGGTGTCGACTTGCTCGGGTTTGGCCACATCGAGCAGCTGAGCTCGGGGTACCGCATCACGGCGAAGCTACTCGACGTCGGTAAGCAGGAGATCGTGAGCAGCGGACAGTGGGCGCTTGGCATCACGGAGGCGCAAGGCAAGGGCCTCGACACGTGGGGCAGCCACATCTACGCCGAGCTCGTCGGCGGCAGTCAGACCGTGTGCGATGCCGAGGCGCTCAAAGAAGAGGGCATGCAGAACATCAACATGGGCCAGCACGCGGAGGCGCTCGCGAAGTTCGAAGCATCGCTCGCGTGCAGGCGGGACCCGTACGTCACGCAGCTCGCGTTCATGGAGTCGTGCAGCTCGAGCAACTCGCCGAAGGCGAAGCAGTACTACAAGCAGCTCTCGCCGGCGCAGCAGGCCAAATTCGCCCAGATCTGCATTCGCCAGAAGGTCGCGTACCAGGACGACTTCGACTTCACCGGGTGCGACGAGGTGTCGTGCGTGCTGAACAACTACGACGGCGCGTGCTGCCAGAAGTTCAAGAAGCGGAGCATGCCCGACGGTCTCGATAACGCCGCGATCGCGAACGGTATGGCGAAGATCGAGGACAAGGCGCTCGCGTGTGGCAAGCCGGAGAATGCCGGCGCCAAGGTGACCATGCGGGTGACGGTACAGCCCAACGGTTCTGTCGCGGGCGTCTTGGTCGAGGACGAAAGTGCGCCCGCTGGCGTCACGAGGCCCGCGCCCGAGGTCGCGCAGTGCATCGCCGCCGCGATCAATGATGCGAAGTTCGTCGCGACGAAGAACGGCGGCACGTTCAGCTATCCGTTCGTGTTCGCGTCGCCGAAGACAGTAGCGCCGACGCCTCCCGCGCATTGCGATGCCGACGCCCTCAAGGAGCAAGGCATGGAGGCGGTCAACAGGGGGCAGCACGCGACCGCGCTCGCCAAGTTCGAGGCGTCGCTTAAGTGCAGGAACGACCCGTACGTCACGCAGCTCGTGTTCATGGAAGCGTGCGCCAGCAAGAGCTCGGCGAAGGCCAAGGCCTACTACGTGAAGCTCACCTCAGCGCAGCAGGCGAAGTTCGCCCAGCTCTGTATCAGGACAAACACCGACTATCAGGGTGGCAGTGCGGCGCCGGCAGCTGCCCCGGCAAAGTGCGACGCCGATGCACTTAAAGAGCAAGGCATGGAGAACATCAACATGGGCCAGCACGCGGCGGCGCTCGCGAAGTTCGAGGCAGCGCTTGCGTGCAAGGGTGGGGACGCGCAAACCATTCAGCTGGCGTTCATGGAGTCGTGCAACAGCGCCAACGTGGTGAAGGCGAAGAAGTACTTCAAGCAGATGTCACAGGGCGCGCGCGAGAAGTTCGAGCAGATCTGCATCCGTAACAAGAGTGCGGTCCGTGACTACAGCGACGATCCGACCGCGGGGTTCCTCCAGCTGGTCACGAAGCCCGAAGGCGCGAAAGTCCTGATCGACGGCAACGACACTGGGCTGAGGACGCCCATCACTGGTCAGACCCTTCCACTCAAAGCCGGCAAGCACAAGGTCACGATCGACGTCGACGGCGATCGGTTCGCATATCCATTCACGATTCAGGCGGGCCAGACCACGAAGATGTCGAAGGACCTCCAGTAGCGAAAACGATCACACGAGGCGCCCCGGGCTCGTGATATGCCCTCCCTCGATGAGGATGAGGGCCTTCGCGTTTCTAGCGGTCTGCGCGCTCGCCGCGTGCGGAGACGATTCACCACCGCCGACCGGAGTCACGACCGACCTCTGCGCGTACGAGCCAGTGCCGGCGACTGCACATGCAGGCGGCACGGTGACGGCAGCGCAGGTCCGCGCAGGCGCAGCGGAGAAAATTCTCGACGTGCCGGTCGGCACCGCGCTCGGTGGCTACACGGCCCGCGCCGGTTTCCTCGGCTCCGCCGGCGTCGTCGACGCGCGCAAGGTGAAGATCTCCGGCTCGTTCAATCCGTCGATCGGCGTGACGACCGCGCCGCGCGTGAAAGCGCTCGCGCTCACCGCGGGTGACGAGACAGTGGTCATCCTCAAGATGGACGCGATCTTCGTTTACGAAGGCATGGTCTACGACATCGAGTCGCGGCTCGGTCCCGAGTACGCGGGCAAGGTGATCGTCACCGCGTCGCATAGCCACTCGGCGTGGGCGCAGTTCACGGGCCACGGTCCGCTCAAGCTCGGCGCCGGTCAGATGCGCCAGCTCGTCTACGATCGGTTCCTCGACACGTTCGAGGCGGCGGCACGCGAAGCGCTCGATGCGCGGCGCGACGCGAAGATCGGGTTCTTCTACGACCCCGGCTTCGATCCGATGAATCAGATCAACCACGATCGCCGCGGCGACAACGACATGCTGCCGGGCGGCAATCGCAAGGACAACCAGTTCTACATGATCCGTGTCGACGGCACCGACAACGTGCCGATCGCAGCGCTGCCGATCTTCGGCGAGCACGGCGTGCTCAACGACGACGACAACCCGCTCGCGTCGGCCGACGCACCGGGCGCGCTCGAGCGCGTGTTCCAGGAGCAGTTCGATTCGAAGGTCGTCGTCATGCACGTGCAGAGCGCGGGCGGGGACAACTCGCCGAACGGTCACGGTGGCCTCGACTGCAACAACAAGCCGGGCGCGTCGGGTGATCCGTGCTTCTTGTGGGCGGCGGAAGAAGGTCACGGTCGCGGTGCGGCGTCGACGATGATGGCGGCGTGGACCGCGGCGGGCGCGGACATGAAGAGCTCGATCGAGCTCGAGATGCTCACGCGCTCGGTCGAGACCGGACCGAAGCCGGAGACGTTCACGATTCGCGATGGCGCGCTGAAGTACGCGCCGTTCGATAACAACCGCGTGCCCGACGGGATGATCTACGACGGTACCGGCGCGATCATCTCGCCGATCGACGAGTACAACGCGCCGGTCGGCGCAGCGCTGTGCGAGTCGGAGACTGCGATGTTCCCGGCCGCCGCGATCCTCGGCGACGAGGGCAAGCTCCCCTACGGCTCGTGCCTGCGCCTCGACGTCGCGGGCGAGATCCTCGGCGAGATCTTCTCGATCGACTTCGGTGTCGACGAGACGCATCCGGTTTGCGAGACGACGCGCACGACGATCTCGGCGCTGCGCATCGGCGACTACGTGATCGGCACGATGCCCGGTGAGCTCACGGTGATGCTCAAGGCGTATCTGACCGAGCACTCGCCGGTCGCCGCTGATCACACGATCCTGTTCGGTTACTCGCAGGGCCACGTCGGTTACATGCTGACGCCCGAGGATTGGCTCAAGGGCGGCTACGAGCCGAGCATCACGTTCTGGGGGCCGCTCGAAGCCGAGCACATCGCCGAGCAGCTCGTGAAGCTGATGCCGCTCGCGATGACACCGACGCGCGAAGACGGCGCGAAGGAAGGCACGACGAAGGTCGCGACCGCGCACATGACCGATGACTTCGAGATCGACAATCCGGCGCCGGATAAAGGCACGGTGCCGGCGACGGTGCCGGCGGGCATCTGGGCGCGCACGGGCCAACCGACGCAGGCGCAGCCGAGCGCGCAGATTCCCCGCGTCGCCGGCATCGCGACGTTCGTGTGGATCGGCGACGACCCGAGCACGAAGACGCCGCACGTCACGCTGCAGTACGAGACCAGCACGAACGTGTGGACGACGGTCACGCGGCGCAGCGGCCGCATCGTCGAGGACAGCGAGATCGTGCTCGCGTACACGCCGAACCCGTTGCAACGCAGCGGACCGCAGACGCACTACTGGGTCGCGGAGTGGCAGGCGGTGCCGTGGCTCGGCGCACCGACCGTCGACAGCTTGAACGATCGCGGCGGCGTGCCGCTCGGCCGCTATCGCTTCCACGTCGAAGGCAGTGGCTGGACGCTCGACAGCGACCCGTGGCAAGTCGTCGCGGGTGGTGAGTCGCTGCTCGCAATGCGCACCGGCGGCAACATCCAGACGACCGTTCGCTGGCACGCACCGAAGGGTTGGCGCCTGCTCGACATGGCGCTGATGTCGAACCAACCGGTGCCGGTCCGGAGTCAGTCGGTGACGCTCGAGCTGCTCGACGCGGCGGACGCGGTGCTGTCGAGCGCGAACGCGACGACCGACGCGCAGGGCGTGGTCAGCGTCCCGAATAATGCGTCGGCGACGAAGGTGCGCGTGACCGACCGGTTCGGCAACGTGGCGACCCAGTCGCTCTAAGGACCGACACGTACGTTGTGGGGACCCGGGGCGCCGGGGATACGGGACTGTGATGGGCAGTTCGCGGCGGATCCCACGTAGGTAGGCCTGGTTCTGCCAGGTTGGGCGTGGTCTTGCCCTTGCACATGGTGCCGGCCGTGCGGTCGTTCGTAATCTTCACGGCGGTGGTCATCGCGGCAGGCTGGGTCGGTATCCGATACCTGCCCGAGACCGCGCAGGCGCGGGCCGAAGTCGTGCGCCCGGCGCCGCCGCGTGAGGTTCAGAGCATCTCGTTCGACGGCCGCGGCCTGTCGGTCTCGACGCTGCGCGAGGCGCTGTCGACGCAGACCGGCGAAGTGGTCGATACCGCAAAACTCGCGCATGACCGCGAGGCAATGACCGAGGCGCTGGCCGCGCGTGGCTTTCTCGCCGCGCAGGTGTCGCCGGCGCAGGTTGTCTACACCGACCGCGGCGCCTACGTGGTGTTTGCGGTGACGCAGGGACCGCTGTTCCGTGTGCGTTCGGTGACAGTGACCGGCGCGTCGCAGCTCGATGCGGGCGTCGTCACGCTCGGTGCCGGCGAAATCGCGCTGGCCGACCGCATCACGCGGGCGCAAGAAGCTCTCGCAGACCGGCTCGCGGCACGTGGCAAGCGCAGCGATGTGCGTGTCAACGTGTCGATGGACCTGGCCCAAAGCGTCGTCGATATCGAGCTGGTCGCCAGTCGCTAGGGCAGGAAATCCGCCGGCGCCGGTTTTGACGGTATCCTGTGGGCCGTGGGAACGGTCGACCAGACCATGCCTGCGCTGTTTGCCTCGTCGGGCAATGGCGGCGCAGAGATCGTTCCGATCGCGCAGCTCGGCGCGGGTCCTGATGGCACCGCGGTGCTCGCGCGCAAAGGCGAGCAGCTGATCGAGCTGATGCAGCTGTCGTTCGGGCCGGACTCGCCGCGCTGGGCGCCGCTCGAAGCGCGACTGCGCACTGCAGGTGCGGTGAATCATCCTGGCATTCGCGGTGTGCTCGGCATCGAGAGCGCGCCACCCACTGTGATGCTCGAAGGCGATAACTCGCCGCCTCTCGCAGAGCTGGTGGAGCAGGGCGCCGATCTGCAGCGCGTGATGCGGCTACTCGCCGAGGTCGCGCGCGCGATCGCGGCGGCGCATCACGTCGGCCTCGTGCACGGACGCCTCGATCCGTGGGCGGTGCACGTCGGCGCGAGCGATCGGCCGCGCATCGAGCTCACCGGTCTCGCGATGCGATCGCTCGATCACGCATGGGTCCAGCGCTGCATCGCACCCGAAGCGCGCGACGGCGTGGCGGAAGCGGCATCGGACGTCTATGCGATCGGTGCGCTGCTCGACATCTTCGCTACTGGTCGCAAACCCGGAGAAGCCGGCGCGTCGAGCGACGGCGTGATGGCGATCATCGCGGAGGCAACCGCCGCGGATCCCGACGCGCGACCGAGCGCGACCGAGCTCGTGCGCAAGCTCGCTGGTGCGGGCACGGTCGTTCAGCGCAACACGCTGCGCAGCGCCGAGATCGAAACCGCGCGGCCGTCGCGCCCGGGGCTCGGTCTGCAGCTCGGCCGCTTCGAGCTCGTGAAGCAGCTCGGCGCCGGCGCGATGGGCGAGGTGTGGGAAGCGCGCGATAACGCCGGCGGGCCGAACGTCGCGATCAAGCTGCTCAAGCCCGAGGTCGCCGCCGACGCGGATCTGTTGAGTCGCTTCCGCAAGGAAGGCCGCGTGCTCGCGAAGGTCGGCAGCCCGTTCATCGCGAACTTCATCGATCTCAACGAGGACAAAGGGCTGCACTATCTCGTGCTCGAGCTCGTCGCCGGCGGCAGTGTCGCCGGTGCATTGCGCCGACTCGGCAAGCTGCCCGAGCGACTCGCGCTCGGCATCATCGCGGACACGTGTCGCGCGCTCATCGAGCCGCATCGCCTCGGCATCGTTCATCGCGATATCAAGCCCGACAACATGATGTTCGTGCGCGCGGGCATCGAGCTCGAGGCGTCGCCGACCGGTCAGCTTGTCAAGCTCGGCGACTTCGGCATCGCGCGTCTCAGCGAGCACAACAGTGGTCCCGAGGGCGCGACGCGCGAAGGCGCCGTGCTCGGCACGCCGGAGTTCATGGCGCCCGAGCAGTGTCAGGGCGCACAGATTACGCCCGCGACCGATGTCTACGCGCTGGGCTGCTGCTTGTTCGCGCTCGTCGCAGGTCGCCCGCCGTTCGTCATCCAAGACGACAACCAGATGGCGGTAATCCTCGCGCACCTGAAGGAGCCGCCGCCGCGCCTCGATCAGCTCGTGCCAGAGACCGCGCCGGCGGTCGCCGAGCTCGTCGAGAAATGTCTCGCGAAGGATCCGAACGCGCGCCCACAGGACGCCGCCGAGGCACTCGCTGCGATCGAGCAGCTCCTCACGGGCGCGACCGCGCTGATCACCGCGCATCCGTCGCCGCCGATCGTGCGCCCGAACCTCGTGCAGACGTACTCGTTCGAATGGGAGCTGCAGTCGTCGCCCGAGGCGCTGTGGCCGTTTGTCTCGAACACCGAGAAGATGAATCGCGCCGTCGGCTTGCCGCCGGTGCAGTTCGAGATC
>DASUFX010000063.1:0-4611 GCA_036274355.1 Kofleriaceae bacterium
GTTGGTTGGTGCCCCAAATGATCGAGATCGTGCTCAGCGTGCCGTCGTGTGTCTTCGTGCGCTGAGCATCTTTGACCGGTGTCCCCGTGGGGCCTTCGGTGTCGAACAGTGCCAAGAGGCCACTGGCATCGATGACTTGACCGGAGGGATTGAACACATAGTTCGTCCCGGCGGAACAAATCCCGATCGAGAGATCGCCAACCACACGGTCGAGATCGACCAGCGAGATCGGAAGCCCCGACCACAGCGACGCGACATTGCACGCATCGACGGCCGCATTGATCGTCGGGAAGCGCCCTTCTGTGTGCGCAGCTACGAGGTACTCCGACGCGGGCTTGCTCCGGCCCGCTGGCTTGAAGCCGCCATGTCGTAAGAGCTGGCGAATTTCAGTGCGAACGGCATCGCTCGTCGACAGAGGCGGAGTCACTCCCGCGTCGATCTTCGTCGTGAGCTCGCCTAGCGGCTGGGCAAATCGAGTGATGAACGCGCCGGCGTCGAGGAGCGGGTGTGGCGCGATCGGGATGGTGCGGCCCATACCTACACATTAGCTTCGACGCGCCCTCGCAAACCCCAGCTGCGATACACTCTTTGCGTGAGTGCTGCGGGGGAGGCCGCTACATCGCGCCCCATCCGCCTCGGGCGCTACGAGTTGATCACTCGTATCGGTCAAGGCGGGATGGCAGAAGTGCAACTCGCACTTCAGCGCGGTCCGGCGGGGTTCGAGAAACTGGTTGTCGTCAAACTCGTTCACAACAATCTCGCGAGCCAGAAAGCGTTCGTGGACATGTTGTTGGACGAGGCGCGCGTCGCTGCACTCGTCAAGCATCCGAACGTGGTCGACATCTACGACCTCGGCCAAGCCGATGGTCGCTACTTCATCGCGATGGAGTACCTCGAAGGCGAGCCACTGCTCGCCGTCTTGCGCGCCGGTCGCGAAGGCAGACGACTCGACACGCTCTCGACGGGTCGCTTGATCGCCGACACGGCAGAAGGACTCGATGCCGCGCACGAGCTGCGCAGCATGTCGGGCGACCGACTCGAGCTCGTGCACCACGACATCTCGCTCGGAAATATCGTCGTTCTCTATAACGGCCAGGTTAAGCTGGTGGATTTCGGTGTCGCGAAGGCAACGCAGAGCGCGGGCACGCGAACGAAGGTCCAGGGCAAGTTCAGTTACATGGCGCCCGAGAAGCTCAAGGGCGCGGCCGGCGATCGACGCAGCGACATTTTTTCGTTGGGCTGCGTGATGTGGGAAGCGCTCACGCTCAAGCGCCTGTTCCGCGGCGGCAACGACGCCGAGACGATGAAACAGGTACTCGAGATGGCGATCCAACCGCCGTCGAAGATCAACGGCGAAGTACCGCCCGAGTACGACCCGATCGTGATGCGCGCACTCGATCGCGATCCGAATCGCAGGCACGGCACCGCGAAGGAAATGGCGGTCGAGATCGAGGAGCTTCTGCGCAAGCGCGGCTACGGCGCGAAGAACGACAAGATCGCGCGCTACATGCAGGAGACGTTCAAGCCGCACATCGACGCGCGCAAGAAGCTCGTCCAGGAAGTCGTCAACAAGGGCTCGGCGAGTGCCGAGGTGCTCGACGCCGCATTCAGCGAGCCGATCCTCGCGTCGGGCTCGCCCGTCGAACCGGTCGGCGGCAGCGACTTCTCGCTGAGCTACAAGCGCGTCGACGCGCCGCCTCCCAAACCTAAGCTGCCCGTTCCCAACCGGCACGTTTCGCCGGCCGAGGGCGTGCCGATTCCAACCGCGGCATGGGCCGACTCCAGCCCGCGGACGCAAATCAGCACGCCGCCCGTGCATCCGATGTTCGACGGCGGCAACACCGGGACTGAAATCGCGCCGCTGCCCGATATGAGCAGCGTCGTCGATCAGCCGGAGAGCAAACCGCGCGGCAAGTCGATCGGCGATCGCGTCCGCGCGCTGACCGAACGAGTGCGCCCGCTTGCCGGACGCGTGCGGCCACTGCTCGTGCGCGGCCGCGATCAAGCGAAGGCAATCCTCGCCGACAAGAAGAAGCGGCTCTACGTGGCCGCCGGCGCCGGCGTGCTGTTGCTGTTGATCATCATCATCGCGATCGCGAGCGGCGGCGATGACAAGAAAGCCGTCGCAGCCGATGGCAGCGGTAGCGGCAGCGAACAACACATCGTCACTGGACCCGGTAGCGATGTCATCGAGAACAACGGCAACGGCAGCGGCAGCGGCAGCGCCATCCCCGAGGTGGGTAGCGACGACATCGTGATCGAGCACGGCAGCAACGACGTCGGCAGCAACGCCGGGTCGGCGATCAACACCGAGAAGAACGTCAAGACCGAGAAGACCGAGAAGACCGTCAAGACCGAGAAGACCGTCAGGAACGAGAAGACCGTCAGGAACGAGAAGAACGAGAAGACCGAGAAGACAGAAAAGGTCGTCCAGCCGCAGATCGATGTGGTCGAGACCGTCAACGAAGGCCTCAAGGCGTTTGTCACCGGCGATACCAAGCAGGCACTGACGCTGCTGAAGCAAGCGAAGGCTGCGAAGCCCGGCTACGCGCCGACGTATCGCGTGCTCGGCAAGGTCTACAAGAAGCTCGGCGACAACGCGTCCGCGAAAGCCTCGTTCCAGCGCTATCTCAAGCTCGCCCCCACCGCGCCCGACGCAGAACAAATCCGCAAGGAAATGGAAGAGCTCTAGTGCGAACCGCCATCGTTGCTCTCGTCACCGCGATCGCGCTTTTCACGACGGTCGTAGCCGGCCCGCGCAAAGTGATCGTGTTGCCGCTCGATGGCAATGCATCGGTCGCGCAGAAGACCCAACTGAACGACTCGGTCGCGAAGATCGCGAAGGAAAAGATCGCCGGCGACGTCACGCGCGGTGACACCACGTTTGCCGAGACCGCAGCCGCCGTCGGCTGTGACCCCGCGAATCCGGCATGCGCCGACACCGTGCGCTCGACGCTCGCCGTCGACGAGCTCGTGTACGGCACCGCGAAGACGAGCGATGGCAAGACCACGGTCACCGTGTATTGGGCGAGCAAAGGATCGCCGACGACGTCACGCGTGGCGATCATTTCGGAGACCGACACCGGCGACAAGGCCGAGCCTGCTCTGACCACGGCGTTCGATACCAGCGTGCCCACCGGCTCCGATGTCATCGTCGGCTCGGGCTCCGAGCTCGGCTCCGGGTCGGGCTCTGAAACGCCCGAGCGGATTCCCGGCAAGAGCTTCTTCGACTCGCGTGACCGCAAGCTCGGCGTCGGGCTCGCGGCAGGCGGCGTGATCGCGATCGTGATCGGCCTGTCGCTGTGGTCGTCGAAGAGCGACCTGCAGGACCAGATCGACAATCACCCGACGCGCACGCTCGTGGACCTGCAGGACCTCCACTCGCTCGAGGATCGCGCCAGCAGCAAGGCGCTGTGGGGCAACATCCTCGTCGGCCTCGGACTCGGTCTCGGCGCGACCGGCGCGTACTTCCTCTATCGCGACCACGAGAGCCGCAACACGACCGTGACGCCAGCGCCTGTCGAAGCAGGAACCGGCATGACGCTCGTGCTCGGAGGGCGCTGGTGAAGCCGGCCGCCGTCGGTACGCTCGTCGGTACCGTCGCTGGGGTGCTGTTGTGGAGCTGCTCGGTGAATCGCGTCTCCGACGGCTACAGATGCGACACGAACGCGGATTGCGCACTCGATCGCGTCTGCACGAGCGGCTACTGCGTGATCGGCAAGAACCCGCTGCTCGATGCGCCGCCACGCGACGCCGCGGTGTGTCCCGCGATCTGCGGCGGCACGTGCGACTTCCAGACGACGACGTGCACGATCACCGGCACTGGCAGTGGCAACCTCGCGTGCCCGCCGGGCTGGAACTGCATCATCAACTGCGGCTCGACCGGTGCGTGCGGAACGATCAGCTGCACGCAGGCACAATCGTGCGACATCCACTGCACCGCCGACAGCGCCTGCCTCGGCATCACCTGCCAGACCAAGGACTGCACCGTCGAGTGCGTCGGGCAGAAGGCGTGCGGCAACATTGGCTGCACGAGCGGCGACTGCACAGCAGACTGCTCGGGCGGTGGCGGTAGCGCGGCATGCGGCACGATCTCGTGCACGAGCGGCAACTGCGATGCGACGTGCACCGGCAGCAACGCGTGCGGCGGCATCAGCTGCACGACCGGCCGCTGCCGAACCGACTGCTCCGGTGGCAGCGCCGCCTGCGGAACGCTCAACTGTGGCCTCGGCGAGTGTTCTGCGACCTGCGTCGGCTCGGGATCGGGCTCCGATTCGTCCTGTGGCTCCGTCAACTGCGCGAATTCGTGCAAATGTGACGTTTCCTGCGACGGCACCACGAACATCTGCCCGGCTTCGATGATGTGCCCGGATCGCGCCCCTGGCGCAGCCTACTGCACGATCGATGGCAGCAATGGCACGCGTTGTTTCTCTTCGTTCGCCGCTCAGTGCAATAATTGTTGACCGATGAATGCAGTCAGCTTGGGCGCGCTGATGAGCGTGGCGCTTATCGCCGCGTCGTGTCTTGTCGAGCGCCCATCGAGCGCGTTCGAGTGCAAGACCACCGCTGACTGCGCCAGCTTCACGGACAACCGCCAGTGCACCGGCGGCT
>DASUFX010000064.1:0-7254 GCA_036274355.1 Kofleriaceae bacterium
CGTTTTCGTTCGCGGACTACTACGACCCACGCCACATGGGCTTCCGCGTGCTGCGCGTGATCAATGAAGACTACGTCGCAGCAGGGCGGGGCTTCGGCATGCACCCGCATCACGACATGGAGATCGTGACGTACGTGCTCGAAGGCGAGCTCGGCCACCGGGACAGCATGGGCACGGGCTCGGTGATCCGGCCCGGTGACGTGCAGCGGATGAGCGCGGGGACCGGCGTCACGCACAGCGAGATGAACGCGTCGAAGACGCAGCGCGTGCACCTGCTCCAGATCTGGATCCTTCCCGACAAACAGGGCTACACGCCGAGCTACGAGCAGAAGGCGTTCAGCGATGCCGACCGTCGCAACAAGCTGCGCGTGGTCGCATCGCCCGATGGCCGCGACGGCTCGGTCACGATCCACCAAGACGCCACGATCTCGGCGTCGCTGCTGTCGTCCGGCCAGCGCGTCGAGCACACGCTCGACAAGAATCGCTACGGCTGGCTCCAGGTCGCGCGTGGCTCCGTCGAGCTCGACGGCGAGAAGCTCATCGCTGGTGATGGCGCTGCGATCCGTGGGCCGGGCACCGTGCCGATCAAGGCGATCGACGACGCCGAGTTTCTGCTGTTCGATCTACCCTAACGAATGTTGTCCTTGATCAACTGCGGTGCGACTGCGGTGATGATCGAGAACAGGATCGTGGTGAGAAGCTCGCGCAAGTCGTCGCGCGATAGCCGCGGGTTCGCGCACCAATCGATCGTTGCGCCTTCGACAAAGCCGATCCAGCCGCGCACGGCGGTCTGAAACCGCACGTCCTTGCTCAGCATCTGCGCGAACGGTGTCTGCTCGAGGAAATTGTCGGCGAGCCGCTTGCGCACTCCTTCGACGACGGCCGCGACTTCCGGATCGGAGCCGATGCCACCGCGCATGAGCGACACGTACGCGCGCGAGTGCTGCGAGATGTGATCGAGATACGCCTCGATGCCGGCGCGCACGCGCTCGATCGGCGCTAGGTCGGGAGGAATGGTCAGCACGCGCTGCACGAGCTCTTCGGCGATCTCGCGCAGACCGGCGACGTACAGATCGCGCTTGGTCGGGAAGTAGTGATAGAGCAGGCCCTTCGAGATCTTCGCTTCCCGCGCGAGGTCGTCGATCGACACGTCGTCATACGAACGATCCGAGAACGCTTTGCGCGCGAGCTGCAGCAGCTGGGCGCGACGTTCGTCGTTGTCGAGACGGATGCGGCGCCGTGGACGTACCGCCGCAGCGGCACGCAGCAAGCGTCGAACGGGTTTACGGCCTGGCACTTAGCCCATCATACACGACCGCTATTGACTGTTGGTCAATACGTGACTAGCCTCGGTGTATGGCGATCCCGACGCCGCGAAAGCTCGCGGTCGACCTGTCGAATGTTCCCCGCCACTGGCTGGCGGGTAACCCAGCGGCGACAGCCATCTCGAACGGCATCAACATGCTGTTTCCGCACGGCGAACGGTTCTTCGTCCGCTCGGTTCACCACTACCTCGACGAAATCAAAGACCCTGACCTGCGGGCGCAGGTCAAAGCGTTCTTCAAGCAAGAGGGCCATCACGCCAGCGCGCACGACGACTTCAACGAAGCGCTGCGTCGCCAGGGCTTCGAGATCGATCGGTTCTTGAAGCGCTACCAGCAGATCACGAATTTCGTCGAGGCGCGCATGCCCGCGAAGATCAACCTCGCCGGCACAGCCGCCGCGGAGCATTTCACAGCGATCCTCGCCGACGGCGCGTTCACCAAAGGCGTGCTCGACGCGCTTCACCCCTCGGTGCAACAGCTGCTCGCGTGGCACGCCGCCGAAGAGATCGAGCACAAGGCCGTCGCGTACGACGTGCTGCAGCAGATCGATCCGTCGTACGCCGTGCGCGTCGCCGGTCTCGCCTACGCCACCGTCATGCTCGGCATGTTCTGGGTGTGGGCGACGACGATGTTGCTCCGCCAGGAGAAGCTCGGCTGGCGCGAGATCCTGCGCCAGCTCGGTGCGATGCGGAAAACCGATCCGGTGATTCGCCGCGTGTTCATCGCGGGCATTCGCCAGTACATTCGCCGCGACTTTCATCCGCGCCAGAACGCGAACGAGCACCTCGCCGCGCAGTGGTTTGCAGCGCGCGGCTTTACCCTTCCCGAGGCAGCATGAATCTCAAAGACCGAGTCGTTGTCGTCACCGGTGCAGGTAGTGGAATTGGTCGCGCTACGGCGCTCGCATTCGCCGCAGAAGGCGCGCGCGTCGCGGCGTGCGATGTCGACGAGAAGCGGCTCGAATCGCTCGCGAGCGAGCTCGGCGATCGCAAGCTGCTCGTCCGGCGCGTCGACGTGTCCGACCGGCTGTCGATGAAGCTGTTTGCCGACGCGGTGCACGAGCTCGTGCCCGCGGCCGACGTCATCGTCAACAACGCGGGCGTCGCCGTCGGCGGGACGTTCCTCGACACCACACTCGACGATTGGGATTGGCTGCTCGGCGTGAACCTACGCGGCGTCGTGCACGGCTGCCACTACTTCATTCCGAAGATGGTCGCGCGCGCCAGCGGCGGTCACGTGGTGAACGTGTCGTCGATCCTCGGCATCTATCCGGCGCCGAACGTCACGGCGTACGTCGCGAGCAAGTTCGCCGTGCGCGGCTTCTCGCAGTCGCTGCGCGCCGAGCTCGCGCCGCACAAGATCGGCGTCACCGCGATCTGTCCGGGCATGATCAACACCGCGATCGTCGCCGATGGCCGGATGTCCGGCAACGTTGGCTCGCGCAAGGACAAGATGGTCGCGACGTTCCACAAGCGTGGGTTGGCGCCGGCGAAGGTCGCAGAGGCGATCCTCGACGCGGTTCGCAGCAATCCGGCCGTGCGCCCAGTTGGCGCCGACGCCATGGTGATGGCTGCACTGATGCGCGTCGCGCCGCGAACGTTCAATCGTCTCGCCGGTACGATCCAGCGCCGCTTCGGCGTCGGCTGAGCTGTCGACGTGCACGTGTCACGTGTCACGTGCACGTGCACGTGCACGACGGGCCGAAACTCGTTCGCCGACATCCGGCGACATCGAGCAGGTCGTATCCCGGCATGCCTCGAGCAGTCGTTGCCCGGAACCGCTCGACTTGCTCCGAGCAAGGTCGCGCCGGGGAATCGCTCCGATCCGGACCGCCGGCAAATCCGAACCGTCGGCCAGGCGACGCCGCGTCCGCTAGGCAGCCCGCGATTCGTGCACGAGCACGAGCACGAGTACGTGTACGTGCACGGGGAAGGCGCGCTCGGCTTTGCTAGTCTTCCGCGCATGCCCAAGGCTGCGCCGAAATTCGTCGGCTTCGATCGCGATGCGCTGCAGTTCCTCCACGAGCTGACGCTCGAGATGAACCGCGAGTGGTTCGAGGCGAACAAAGCTCGCTACCAGGCGCGCTGGGTCGAGCCGATGACCGCGTTGCTCGGCGAGGTCGCGGGGCGGCTCGCGAAGGTGTACGCGCCGATCAAGCTCGGCCCGCCGAAGCTGTTCCGGATCTATCGCGACACGCGGTTCTCGAAGGACAAATCTCCGTACAAGACGCACGTCGCCGGCGTGATCCCGCTGCGCGAGGGCTGCACCGCGATGTACATGCACATCGGCATCGACGACGAGTTCGTCGGCGTTGGCACGTACTACTTCGAGGACTCTCAGCTCCCGCGCTGGCGCAAGCTCGTCGCCGCTGACAAGACCGGAAAAGAGATCGCAGCGATCGTGACCAAGTTGCGCAAAGCCGGGTACAAGGTCGGTGGCCACGAGGACTACAAGAAGGTCCCAAAGGGCTTCGACCCGGAGCATCCGCGCGCGGAGTTTCTGAAGATGCGCGGCCTCACCGGCGGATTTCCCGCGATTCCCAAGGGCCTCTTGCACAAGCCCGCGCTTGCCGATTGGCTGTTCACCCACGCCAAAGCCACCGCGCCGATGGTGAGCTGGCTGTACCGCAACGTGAAGTAGAGCTCCGTGACGACCGCGTGAAGCAGGGTTCTGTGACGCCGCGCGGCGTGTGCGGCTGGTGCTTCATCCGCGATTTCCTGGGTCTCTTGGTTTGTCCGGGTCCTTCGGATAAGGTGCCGTCGACGATGAAGCTTGCGACCTTGCGCGATGGCTCTCGAGACGGACGACTCCTCGTCGTGCGACGTGATGGCGAAGCCGGTGCGCCGGCGCCGGATGCCTGGCCGACGCTGCAACGCGCGCTCGATGATTGGGATGCGGCGGAGCCCGCGCTGCGTGCGCTCCAAGATCAGCTCGATCGCGGTGCGCTCGATGGCGTGACGATCGATCCGAACCGGCTCGGTGCGCCGCTCACGCGCGCGTACGAATGGGTCGATGGCTCGGCGTTCCTCAATCACGTGATCCTGGTGCGCAAGGCACGCGGTGCCGAGCCACCGAAGACGCTCGAGACCGACCCGCTCATCTATCAAGGTGGCTCGGGCGACATGCTCGGCCCGCGCGATCCGATCGAGCTGCACGAGCCGGCGTGGGGCCTCGATTTCGAATCCGAGGTCTGCGTCGTGCTCGGCGATACGCCGATCGGCACGCGAGCGGCCGATGCGCACCACCACGTGCGGCTCCTCATGCTCGCGAACGACTGCACGCTGCGCAACCTGATCCCCGAGGAGCTCGCGAAGGGCTTCGGCTTCTTTCAGAGCAAACCCGCGACCGCGTTCGGTCCGTTTGCGATCACGCCGGACGAGCTCGGCGATGCGTGGCGCGGTGGCAAGGCGCACATCCGCGTGCGCTCGGTCTACAACGAGGCGCAGGTCGGCGACTGCGAAGCCGGTCCCGAGATGCACTTCTCGTTCTTCGATCTCATCCAGTTCATCGCGAAGACGCGCCGGTTCACCGCGGGCACGATTCTCGGCAGCGGCACGGTGTCGAACGCTGACCGCAGCCGCGGCATCTCGTGTCTTGCCGAGCGCCGGATGATCGAGACGATCGAGGGCGGTAAGCCGCTGACGCCGTTCATGTCAGTCGGCGATCACATCGAGATCGAAGCGATCGATCCGGCGGGTGCGAGCCCGTTCGGCAAGATCGATCAACGCGTCGTCGCTGCGGGAGGTTCGCGATGAAGCTCGTGCTCCACAACTACTGGCGCTCGTCGGCCAGCCAGCGCGTTCGCATCGGTCTCGGCCTCAAGCAGCTCGCGTACGATTACGTCGTCGTCAACATCCTCCACAAGGACCAGCACGCCGACGCCTATCGCGCGCGCAATCCGATGGCGCAGGTGCCGACGCTCGAGATCACCGAAGACAACGGCACGGTGCACGCACTGACGCAGTCGCTGCCGATCCTCGAGTATCTCGACGAGCGGTTCCCCGAGAAGCCGATCATGCCGAGGGATCCGTATCTGCGCGCCCGCACGCGCGCGCTCGCCGAAATCGTCAACTCCGGCATCCAGCCACTGCAGAACCTGACGACGACGAAAGCCGTCAAAGCGTTCGGTGGCGACGAGGTGGCGTGGCCGAAGGACTTCATCGCGAATGGCCTCGCTGCGTTCGACCGCGCCGCGAGCGACATCGCGGGCAAGTTCTGCGTCGGTGATGCGCCGACGATCGCGGACTGCTGCCTCATCCCGCAGCTCACGTCTGCGCGCCGGTTTGGCGTCGACATCTCGAAGTTCACGTTGCTGCTCGGCATCGAAGAGCGTTGTCTCGCGATGCCCGCGTTCACGAATGCTGCACCGGACCGCCAACCTGACGCGGTGAAGTGAGGCTGCCATGGCAAAGCAAGAATCCCTCGGCATCAAGCGGCTCGAAGGCATCCACTACTACGTCCACGACCTCGACCGCTCACGGCAGTTCTACTGCGGCAAGCTCGACTTCGCGGAGACCTGGCGGTCGAGCCCCGAGCTCGAGAAGACTGGGCGTCAGAAGTCCGCGTGCTTCTCCGCTGGCAACATCAACGTCGTGTGCTCGACGCCGACCGGTGGTGGTGGCGGCGGCCGCGCCGCACGCTTCCTGTCGAAGCATCCCGACGGCGTCGGCACGCTGATCTTCGAGGTCGAGGACGCCGAGAAGACGTTTCGCCTGCTCGAGGAGCGCGGCGGCACGCCGATCGAGGACATCCAGACGTTCAAGGACGACAGCGGCGGCACGCTGCGCCAGTTCTCGATCACGACGCCGTTCGGCGACTGCACGTTCCGCTTCCGCGAGCGGCGCGGCTTCAAGGCGCTGTATCCGGGCGCGGTCGCGCATGACGGCGGTGGCAAGAACAAGTTCGGCTTCCAGGAGATCGATCACGTCACGTCGAACTTCCAGACCATGAAGCCGATGCTGCTCTGGCTCGAGCACGTGCTCGGTTTCGAGCAGATGTGGGAAGTCGAGTTCCACACCAGCGACGTCGATCCGAACCGCAAGACCGGCTCGGGCCTCAAGTCGATCGTGATGTGGGATCCGCAGTCGAACACGAAGTTCGCGAACAACGAGCCGTCGCGCCCGTTCTTCAAGAGCTCGCAGATCAACATCTTCAACGAAGAGCTGCGCGGTGATGGCGTGCAGCACGTCGCAATGACGGTCGCCGACATCGTCTCGGCGGTGCGTGCGCTGCGCGGCAATGGCGTCACGTTCATGCCGACGCCTGGCACGTACTACGACATGCTGCCGGAACGGATCACGCAGAGCGGCATCAAGCAGATCGACGAGGACCTCAAGATCCTCCGCGAGCTCGAGATCCTCGTCGACGGCGATCACTTCCACGCGTACATGCTGCAGATCTTCCTCAAGGAAGCGTCCGGCCTCTACGGCGATCCGAAGGCGGGTCCGTTCTTCTACGAGATCATCCAGCGCAAGGGCGACCGCGGCTTCGGCGCCGGTAACTTCCGCGCGCTGTTCGAATCGATCGAGCGCGAGCAACGCGAGCGAGGCCTCATCTAATGCTCGATCGGATGCAGGTCGGCGAGGTCGCGAAGAAGCACCACATCCAGCTGCGCGGCACCGACGGCGAGCTGCGCTTCGAAGAATGCTTCACGCGCGACGGCTTCGACGGTCCGTACACGATCATGTATCACCTGCGCCGCCCGCACACGCAGCGCATCGCGCCGGCCGCCCACGGTTGGGCCGCACCGGTAGCCGTCACCGAGCGCCCGCTCGCGAAGCGTCACTACAAGACCGGCGACCTCGCGAAGCAGGGCAGTGGCGCGCAGGTCGACGCGCGCATCCCGCTCGTGTTCAACGCCGACGTCACCTGCGGCGTCGCGTTCCCGACGGCCGAAGATCCGGTCTACGTCGTCAACGGCGATGCGGAC
>DASUFX010000065.1:0-9777 GCA_036274355.1 Kofleriaceae bacterium
CGACGATCATTCGCGCGGCCGGACGTGGACGAACCCGCTCGATGACGAGGCCGTGCAAACCCGGCTGGCACGCGCGCTCGGTGGTGTCGCGCCGGCGGTGCCGCCCGCCGCAGAGAAGCCGGCGAAGAAGCCGGCCGCGAAACCGGCAAAGCCGGCGGCAAGAGCCAAGGCCAAAGCTGCCGAGAAGCCCGCCGTGAAAGCTCCCGCGAAGAAGCCCAAGGCCGCGACCAAGCCGAAGACAACGGCGAAGGCGGCAGCGCAGGCGAAGCCGGCCGCGAAGAAGCCCAAAGCGGCGGCCAAGCCGAAGGCCAAGGCCAAGGCCAAGTCCCAGACAAGACCCAAGAAGAAGCGCTGAGCGGGTCTCGCCGGACCCGCACCGCACGCGAATCCGGCGAAACTACTCGGCCGTTTCCTGGCAAACCAGGTGCAGTCCCTGCGCGCGACATGACGCGCTTCGATCGCTTCTGGGAACCGCTCTGCTTCGTGGTTGCGTTCGGGATCGTATGGATCGGAACGCTGTGATTCGCGCGTGAAATGCTTTGGGTTGCAATTGACGGCTACCGGCGCCGGGCCCTAGTGTGCGCGGCAAAATGGCGACGCCGTCGAAGCCTCAGCCGATGGGTGAGACGCTGCAGTTCATGCAGCGAATGTGGGATTTCGTGCATGCGCTCGACGTTCGCTCCAAGCGGATGATGACGACCATCGGCGTCACCGGGCCGCAGCGCCTCGTGATCCGACTGGTAGGGCAGAAGCCCGGCCAGACCGCGAGCGACATCGCGTCGATGCTCGGCAAGCACCCGAGCACGCTGACTGGTGTGCTCGCGCGGCTCGAGGAGCGCAAGATGATCCTGCGCGAGGTCGATCCGGAGGATCGTCGCCGCGCGCGCTTCAAGCTGACGGCCGCAGGCAGGAAGATCGACGGCCAGCGCCGCGGCACGGTCGAAGCGGCCACCCGGCGCGCACTCGGTCGCGTGAAGCCGGCCGATATCGAGACCACGCTCGACCTGGTCGCCAAGCTCGTCGAAGAGCTCGAGCGCCCGGACTAAGGATGCATGAAGGTGCGCTCGTAATCGAGCGCGCCGTCGGCGTCGTAGAACTGACCGGTGAACTTGTCGCCGTCGATCACGACGTACATGAAGCCGACCTTGGTCGCGTCCTCGTAGAACGACTGGTTGCCGCGATCCTGGAGCGACGACACGGACGAGCCTGCGCCGCTGATGATCATCTCGGTGCCGCACAGTGCGGTCGGCTCGTTGATCCACTGGCGGCTATGATCGTGGCCGCAGATGTACGCCTGGCTGATGCCGCAGACGTTTTGGTCGAAGAACGACTTCAGCGCGGCGCCGTTCTGGATCGGTAGCGGATTGGGGATCGAGATGCCGGCAAGCTCGGGCGCGTCGTAGTCACCGGCGTTGCCATGCTGACCGTTGCTGAGATACGGATGATGGCCGGCCGTGAACACCCAGCGCTTGCCGGAGACCTCGGCGAGCGCGCTCGGTAGCCACGCCGCTTGATCGCCGTACGTCGTGTCGCTCCACAGGATCGAGTTCGTGTCGAGCACGATGAAGCCGACGTCGCCGTACGTGAACGTGTAGTGCGTCGCAGGCATGTTCCACTTCATCGAGACCTGCGTGTAGTCGACCTCGACTTTGCCCTTGTCGAACTCGTTGCCGATGCCGGCGATGTCGATCAAGAGCTTGCCGCCGTAGTCGTGGTTGCCGAGCGCGACGTAGAACGGCAGGTTGACGTCCATGTACGGCTGCTCGAACTTCGTCTGCCACTGAGAGTCGGTCGTCGACGTGACGCCCGCGTCGTAGATGTTGTCGCCGAGCATGAGCACGAAGTCGCAGCCCTTCGCGGCGCACAGGTCGCGCATCGCGATCGCGACGCGGCGTTGATCCGCGTTGCCTTTGCCGGTATCGCCGACCGCGATGAACTTGACCGGCTTCGGCGGCGCCGGGGCATCAGGCATCGCGACGTCGTCGTCGTCACCACCGTCACCGCCACCGCCACCACCACCGCTGTCCTGGCCGCTATTGCCGCAGGCAGCGAGCAACACGAGGCTTGCCCCAAGGATCCGCATCGCGGCGGAACCTAACGCAGGTCGGAACCGAACCGATCGAGAAACGTTATTCGGCGTGCATCTTGGCGTGAAGCCACGCCTCGGGATCGGGCGTGGCCTTCAGCTCGGCGACGAGCGCCACGAGCGCGTCGTGCGAGCGGGGCAGGTTCCACTTTTCGAGGACTTCACTCGCGTTGACGTTGAACACCCAGAACTGTTTGCTGGTCGCGAGCGTGTCGAGGATCTCGATGAAGCGCTTCGCAAACGGCCGTTCCCCGCTGCCGAGGGCGAGCGCGAGCAGGCCGTGTCCGTAGGTCACCGCAGAGCGACCATCGACGTCGTCGATACGCTCGCACAGCGCCTGGGCGAGCGAGCGCGCATCAGATGAGCGAACCGCCCCGGTCGCGAGCGCGAGATAGGCGAGCACGTGACCGTCTGTGTACGGCAGCTCCTGCCAGCGCGACGCGATGTCCTTGTAGGAATGCACGGCATCGCGCAGCACCGCCACGACGTCGCGAGGCGCGTCGGGACCTTTGCTGAGCGCGATCGCGATCGCAGTCGCAGCGCGCACGAGCGCGTCTTTGTCCGTGAGGCAGGGCGTAACGTCGGCGAGGTCGTAGCCGGGCAGCGACGTCAGACTGTCGATCGCGCATGCCCGCATGCCGGGATCGGCGTCGCGGCGCGCCACCTCGATGATGTTCGGCTTTGCGTCGGAGGCGAACTTCGCGAGGACGAGGATGGTGCGGCGTTCGGCGGGCGTCGCATGCGGAAACACCGCGAAGATCTGCGGCCACGCCGCGCTCACCGCATTGGCCGTGCCCTCGATCGCGATGCGGTCTGGATCGTCGGCGTCCAGCTCTTGTACCTGATCGAAATACGGCGCCGCGTTCTCGCCAGCGCTCTGGATCGTCGCGAGCAGCGTCGGCCGGTCGACATCAGGATGCGACAACAGCTTCGCGAGCCACGGGATCACGCGCGCGGTCGCTGCATAGGTCGAGCCTTGATGCTCGATCTCGTGGTCGATCGCGCCGAGACAATACTGGCGGATGAGCTCGTCGCGCGACGTGAGGCCACGCAGCAGGCGCGGAAACTCCTCGACGTTCTCGTCGAAGCAACCCGACGGTTCGCCCCACGGCTCGTCGTCGACTCCGACGAGCTGCTCGGGGGTGGGCAGCGACGGCTCGTCGGTCTTGTACAGCGCGTGACCGAGCTCCCACGACAGACCTTCCGCCGTCGGCCGCTGCTGGATCTCGAGCGGCGTCATGTCGACCTCGCGGCGGACGGCGCCCGCTGCATCGAAGATGCGCCAGGTGCCGACGAGCTTCTCGCTCTCGATGACGCCCGTCGCTGAGATCGTTTTGCCGTCGTCGTGATAGAGCACGCAGGCGAGGGCAGGGCCTTCGCGTCGGGCCTCGAACCGCAACATGCCGCCGCGACCGCGCTCGGTCACGCTTGCCAGCGTGTCATTCTCGAACGTGCGCGTGCTTTCCTCGTCGAGCTCGCCGTCGCGGAGCCAGCTGCCTTTATACGTTTGTCGCCCCTTCGCGTCCTCGCGATAGCGCGTCGATAGCTTGCCGCCGTCGAAGTAGTAGTCGCGTTCTTCACCCTGCGCGTTGCGTGTCGTCTTCTTCTTGAGAGCGCCGTCGCTCTCGTACTGCGCGACGAGCGCGGCCTGGCCGCTCGAGTCCCGCATCTCCTCGTGGCGCAGCGTGCCCTCGCGTGACCACCACCGCCAGTGGCCGACCTGATTGTTCGTGCCGCGCTCGATCGAGCCGTCGACCCAGCGATCCATGTCGGGGAACCAGCGCGCGTCGGGGCTCACATTTGCAGGACGCGGCGGCAGCAGGTTTCCATCGGGACCGCACTCGGTGCCGTCGCGTAGGAAGTAGCGAATCGTGTAGTTCGTCTTGCCGTCTTTCGTGTAGTAGCGAACCGACCACACGTTCGGCGCGGCTTGCGCGAATGGCTCCGGGGTTGGCGCGTCGCTGCGAAAGAACACGCTGTCGAGGATGAGGCCCATCACCCAATCGGCTTCGGACGCGACCGTGCCATCGGGATGGTAGTTGAGGTTCTTGCCGTGCACTTTGCCGTGCACGTAGTTGCTCTCGCCGTGCAGAACGCCATCGCGCGTCCAGCTGCGGTACGTGCCGTGACGACGTCCATCCGCGTCGAGGCCGCCTGCGATCCACTCGAAGCCCGGATCTTTGGGGTCCCAGCGCGCATCCTCCGGGACCGTGCGCGGGCGGTCGGGGGGTGAGTTCTCCGGGCTCCCCATCTCCGACGATCCTGATCGTGTGACCTCCCGAGATCAATGAGACATGGGTTACGACTGGGTCATGTCGGAGCCGCCACCGCTCGACCCCGAGACGCTGCACGATCTCGAGCTGCTAGCGGCTGCCATCGCACAGCGCGAAGACCACGCTGATCTCGCGCGGCGCTTCGAATACCTCGTCGATACGCTGATTTTTCGCGGTCAGCTACCCGAGTCGTTTCGGCGCGTGCTGAAAAAGATCAGTGACAAGCGATCGCTCGTGCGCCTCGCGACGTTTCGCGACAAGTACCAGGTCGAGAGCGCTGACATCGACTGCGCATCGCGGATCCCGCTCTGCAAGGCGCGGTGTTGCTCGATGGAGGTCACCCTATCGGCGCAAGACGTGGTCGAGGGCGGCATTCCGTTCCAGATCACGGAGCCGTACGCGATGCCCCGCGACGCGGCGACGAAGCAGTGCGTATGCATGGATGCGGCCGGCGCGTGCACGATCTACGACAAGCGCCCGGGCGCGTGTCGCGCGTACGACTGCCGGAACGATCCGCGCGTGTGGATCGACTTCGAGGCGCGAATCGCGACGCCGCTACCGGAGTAGCTCGAGGAAGCGAATCACCGCGGCCGCGACACGTGCACAGCCGCCGGTCGCGCGCGTCACCGCGTGCGAGGTCTCGAGCTCGATACCGGCGTAGCGCTGGCCGGTAAGCTCCTCGCGCAGCGACGTGCAGATCGCCGGGCCGGTGCCGCTGTACGGCTGGTTCGCGCGCACGTTGATACCGGCGCCGCGCAGCTCGAACATCAGCCGCTCGGCGATTTCCGCCTCGTACGCGTGCGACGGATCGTAGAGCACGCCGACGTCGTACGTGCGATTCGTCGGATCGAGCTCGGGCGCGAAGCTGTGCGACGACAGGTGCAGCACTTCACCCGTATCGTGCAGGCGCGCGTGGACGTCGCGGCGCACGGCTTGCCAGTACGGCGCATGGAACAGCTCGATGCGTGCCTTGCGATCGCCGTCGGAGAGGTGCGCGTTGCCGGGCACGGGCTCGCCGTAGCTGACCGCTGGAATCACGTCGGGATGATCAGGCGCGCGGTTGAGATCGACGAACATCCGCGTGAACGCGCCGGTGTGCACCGGCAGGCCGACCCCCTCCGACAACCGCGATGCGATATCGAACGCGCCGTGGTCCCAGCCCGCTTGCGACTGCAAGACCTCCGGCGGAACTCCCAGATCGATTCCAGGCGGCAACGTCCACGATGCGTGCTCACACGACAGCACTAACGCGCGCACTACTCTCAACGGTAAAAGCCTCTGCCTTTGGCGTCGAGGAAGCGACCGGGTAGCGATGCCTTCCTGATCGGGAAGCGATCGGATAGCCGCGAGATCGTCTTCACGATTTCAGACTGTCGAGAAATGCGAGTACGTGTGTCCATGCATCCGCCGCCGACTTCTCGTCGTACTTCGGATTCGAGGGGTTCGCAAATGCATGCTCCGCGTCGTATTGGAAAATCTCGTGGCGGACGTTCGCTTTCTTGAGCGCGGCGTCGAACTCCGCGACTTTCTCCGGCGGAATACCCTTGTCGCGGTTACCGAAGATGCCGAGCAGCTTCGCCTTGATCGTCGCGAGCTTCTGCGGATCGGTCTCGAGCTGGCCGTAATAGATGATGGCGCCGTCGAGCTGCGGAATGTCGAGCGCTGCCTGTAGCGAGTAGCCGCCACCAAAACACCAGCCGATGACCGCGCGTTTCGTCGCCATGATGCGTGAATCGCTGGCGAGAAAGTCGAACGCGGTCTTGATGATGCCGATGGCCTTCTGCTTGTCGACGGACTTCACCGCCTTCATGGCGTCGTCTGGAGTCGTCGCGACGACGCCGCCATACAGATCGACGGCGAGCGCGGCATAGCCGGCGGTTGCAAGCCGGTCTGCCCAGTGCTCGATGTTCTCGTTGAGTCCCCACCACTCGTGGATCACGACGATGCCCGGGAACGGTCCTTTGCCCTCGGGCACGCTCAGGTAGGCCTTCGTGCCGTCGAGATCGATCTGCGTGCCGTGCAGCGGCGCTTTGTTCTCGGTTGGTGACGCGTGCAACGCTTTGAACTGTTCCTCGGTGAGCGGGCCAGTCGACGCCGGCACATTGGTGGTCGGTGCGGTGGTTGTCGTGGTCGTCGCCGGCTTGCTCGGCGAGCTGCATGCGATGAGCGCGAGAAGAAGAGCGGTACGCATGCCCGCGCTTTATCACGTCAGCGGGCGATCGGTAGCGCGTGGCACCAGCGCTGCTGATAACAATGCGGCGACCAGCACGACGCCGCCGTGAATCAGGCCGACGTGCCAGCGATCTGCAATGCGGCAGTGCAAGTGAAGCACGAGGCCGCCGAGACAGCCGCCGCCGGCACCGAGTGCGGCTGCGATCCAGCGCGAGCCGACCGGCAACGCGCCGCGGAGGAATACCGCGCCGGCGATCACCGGCACGAGCGCCGTCGCGAGCCCGATCTCGAGACACCAGTGACCGTGTGCGAACTGTTGCGAGTAGTCCAAGCTGCTCGGTCCATGTGGATGGACGGTGAGTCCGAGCGCGATGAACGCGATCGACGCGACGATCGCGCTCGCCGCCGCCCACCGCGTGCGCGGCATCATCGACCCCTTGCGCGGCACGAGCGCGAGGTAACACGGCAGCGCAAAGCCGACGAGCCATGCGATCGCGGTCGCGACGAGCCAGCCCATTGGTAGCTCGTCCATGTCACGGCGCATGCTGAGCGCGGCGATGAGCCCGGCGCCGTAGAGGAGCGAGACAGCGACGACGATCGCGAGCTGGCGCAGCGGACGCCGCGGCGCGACGGGCGTGAGCGAGCCGAGCTCGGCTTGCAGCTCCGCCGACATCGGCGGTGGTGCGGGCGGCGGCGCAGCAGCGAGCTCGTCGAGCACCTTGTCGTCGTTGTCGCTCACGGCGGTCACAGGCTCCCTCCCGCTGCCTTGCGCGCGGCCGCGGGCTTGCCGCCGAGCAGCTTGCGCAACGCTTCGTAGCCGCGATGCGCGCGGACCTTCATCGCACCGACCGATGTGCCGGCGATCTCGGCCGCCTCGGCGACGGTCTTGCCGTCGAGCTTCGTGAGCACGACTGCTTCGCGTTGTTGCTCCGGCAACTGCGCGAGCGCATCGAGTGCAGCGCGCGTGAGCTCGGGATCGATCGGATCGTCGCGGTGCTCGGTCGCCACGCCTGATAGATCTGCCGATACCTCGGGCACCTCATCATCTGCGACCCGCACGACCGCGCGCTTCTGCCTGCGCGTCTCGTCGATGAACGTGCGGTGCGCGATCGAATAGATCCATGGCAGCGGATCGGCTCCTCGCACGTACGCGGCGCGTGCGCGGTGGATCTTCAGAAACGTCTGCTGCAGGAGGTCGTCGGCGACCGCCTTGCTGCGCGTCATTTTCATCAGGTAGCCGAGCAGGCGCGGGGCAACGAGCATGTAGAGCTCGCGAAAGGCATTCGCGTCGCCATCCTGGTACCGCGCCATCAAATCCCTGGGATCGGCCATTCGACCGGACCTGGGTATACGACGGCCACGCCCTCTGGTTACAGGTCGGCAGAGCGATGTATAGACGCGGACATGGGTCGTCGTACCAAGCGAAGTGTCAAGAACCGTCCGAAGTTCAAACAGAAGCGCCGCAGCAAGGATCGCCGGATGAAGGCGAAGAAGTCCGCTGCGCACAAGCGCGGCCTCGCGCGCAACAAGGCGCGCCGCCGTCGCCGCGGTAAGAAGTAATACGGTCGTTCAGCAGAAGCTCGGCCACAGCGACCACGCGATGAGGAGCTGGCCTGCGTAGTACGCGGGCAGCCCCCATGCGCGATTGATGAAGCTCGCTCCGACGAACTTGTCGCGCGCGACCGCGAGGTCGCTCACGAAGAACAGGGCAGCGCCGGCGAGCAGCAGCATGCGATTTTGCTCCGGCAACACCGCGTGGCGGGCTGCCGCGATGGCGGCGGTCACCATCGTGACGATCGTCAGCACGTACGCGATCACCGGTACGCGCATGTCGCCGAGCCGCGGCCACAGCAGGCGGAGTGCCGTGCCGCCGATCGCGAGCGGGATCACGGCGCGGACGTCGAGCCACGTCGACGGTGCCGCGAGCTGCGCGAACGCGACGACGTACGCGATGTGACCGAACAGGAACGCGACGAGCCCGACGAGGAAGGCACCCTGGCTCTTTCCGAGTAGCGCGATGTCGCCGGCGGTCCCGAGGACGAGGCCGACGATCACCCAGAGCTGGTACTCGCTCCACGACGAGGCGTGCGGCACGCAGCTCGTCAGCGTCATGACGGCGACCGCGATGAATGCGAACGACGCGATCGGTTTTGCGATCGCGCGCACGACACGCCAGTGCTTGTACTCGGCGGCGACGAGTACGAGGCACGCGAGCGCGGAGACCGCTGTCGGGATCACGAGCGGCGTCATCCGTGAACCGGTCTCCAACCACCGAGCGCGCGCATCACGAGCTCGAGTCGGTCTTGTCCCCAGAACAGATATTTCTCGTCGACGATCCACGTCGGCACGCCGAATACGCCTGCCGCCTGCGCACGCGCAGTGCGGTCGGCGAGCGCCGCTTTGACGGCGGGCTCCTGCGTGCGCTCGAACCACTCGCGTGGCAGACCGGCGTCGGCGAGCAATCCGCGCAGCGTGTCGTCGTCCTCGAGGTTTTTCTGCTCGGCCCACATCGCGCGGCCCAGCGTGTTCGCGAGTCGGATCGCGTCGGGGAAGCCGCGTTCGGTCGCGAGCAGGATCAAGCGCTGTGCGGTGATCGTGCGCTGCGGAAACTTCTTCGGCATGTCGAACGGCACGCCCCACCAGCGTGCCCACCGCGTCATCTCGAGCCCGACGTAGCGCATCTTCGGCGGTGGCATCGCCAACAGCGGCACGTTCACCTGACCGATGTCGCGAAACAGCGCGCCGAGCAGGATCGGCTGCAAGCGCGGCGTCACGCCGGTCAGCTCGGCGAGCCGCGGCAGTTGCATGAGGCCGAGGTACGAGAACGGGCTCGACACGTCGCAAAAGACGTCGAGCGATGACGTTGTCACGAAGCCCTGCATGCCATCGCCGAACCCACGCGCGCCTGCAGGCGGTGCGCTGGTCTCGGGATCCCAACCGGCGAGCGCCGCGTCGACCCACGGCATCCGATCCTGGCCCCAGATCAAGAGCGGCGCCTGGCCGTCGCGGCGAACGACCCAGGCCGGCGCACCGAAGATGCCCAGGGCAATCGCCTCGTCGGTGCGGGCCCGCAGGTCATCTTTCATGGCGTCCGCCCGGCTCTGCGCGTCGGTGATGTCGGGGTCGCTCACACCTGCTCCGCGGAGCGCGGCGGCAATGACCTCGTCGCGGGTGATGTCCTCGGCGCGCTGCCAATAAGCCGCGTAGATCGCATCGATGGCGGCCGGCCACCGGGAGTGGGGGAGG
>DASUFX010000066.1:0-6093 GCA_036274355.1 Kofleriaceae bacterium
CGGCAAAGGGACTCGCACTCGAAGCGCTCGTCGCCGTCACGCCCGCGCCGGGCAAGCCGCGACTCAAGTGGCTGGTCGTCAGTCTGCCGGCCGGTGCCGACCGCGCGATGACTCACCTGCCGGGCGATTATGCGGGCGCGACGCTCACCGTCGTCGACGCCAGTCCGTTCCCACGCAGCTGCCCGTCGGAAGGTGGTTGCGTCGATCAGCTGACGCCGCCGACCGACATCGATCGCGACGCGCCGCAGATGGTTTCGGGTCTGACGCGGGTCTCGGGCCAAGACCCCACCGTCGACGGTTCCTTCGGTGTAGTCGGTGTCGCCCAGCTCGACGCGCGTGCCAAGATCTGCGTCGATGTAGCTGGCCGCGTGACTTCGATCGAGCTCGTCCAGCCGAGTGCGAGCGCCAAGTACGACCAGCGCATCGTCGAGACGGTCAAGCAGTGGGTGTTCGCGCCGTACGTCTTTGCCGGTAAGTCACGTCCGGCCTGCACGAATGCGTCGTTCAGGGCGTATATCAACAACACCCCGGGATGGGGTGATGGCCTCCCCGCGCCCAAGGAAGTACCGACGACTCCGTCAGGGCCGTCAGGGCCTTGACGTCCGCCGCTGACAAGACAAGATCGCTCGCCATGTCGTCGCAGCTCGTCACCTCAGAAGACGTCGAGAAAACAATCACCGCCTTCACGCGCCTCGACCAGCGCGGCGACAAGAAGGCCATGAACAAGCTCGCTCAGCGCCTGCAGAAGGAACAGCCGTTTCTGCTCCAACACGCGGCCGCGGTGCGCACCGAGCACGGCGACGCCGTCGGTGAAGCCGCCGTCTTCTACGCGACGCTCGTGTGGGCGATGTTCGATCGCGGCCACGAAGCGACGCTGCCGCGCCTCACTGCGCAGAATCTCACCGACGCGGACAAGATCGTCACCGAGGAGCTGTCGAAGATCGAAGGCCTCGCCGACAAGCCGCCGCACGAGCGCGTCGCGCCGGCGCTCGTGAAGACGCAGCCGTTCATCTACGCGAAGCTCGCCGAGCTGCTCGCCGAGGACGTCAAGGAAGCGGCGATGACGGCGGATACCGCGTCGACGATCATCAAGCCGACCGAGGTCGTGATCGAAGCATTCGATGCCGCGCTGTCGGGACGTCGTCCCGGCGAGCGTCAGGGCACCGTTGTCGCCGCCGAGAAGGTCGGCCGCAACGAGCCGTGTCCGTGCGGCAGCGGCAAGAAGTTCAAGAAGTGCCACGGCCTCGAGGCCGCGTAACGCACTACTTCGCGAGGCCTTCGACGCGGATCCACGGCCCCGCGGTGTACGGGAACGATTGATCGAAGTGGACGTGCGCCACGTACCACAGCGATAGATCCTGACCCTCGAGCTCCTCGTTGCCGACGTACGCGGCCGGGAACGGCTGTGCACCGGCGGCGCTGCGCGGCGAGAACGGCGCCCACTCGCCGTCGTGATAGCGAATCGCGAACACCTCGGCGTCGTCCCACGAGTGCGGGCGCACGTTGATCGAAGCGCGCGATCCGAAATCGATCTGGCGCCACACGTTGCCTTCGCCATCGGCTTCGCCCGAGTACGGGAACCAGCCTTCCTGCGTCACGCGCTGCCACTTACCGTCCTCGAAGTATTCGAACGCGTCTTCGTCGGCGCCGTCGAGATCGAAGTCGAAGCGGAAGTGCGGGTGATACGTGTGCTGGTCGTGGACGCCGGGGCCGTAGATCGTGAGCCACGGGCAGAGCCGGCCGTCGTCGTGGAAGCGCCACAGCTGCGTGTACTGGTACGGGCCGACGGCGAAGTTCGCCGACAGCTCGATGCCGCCGCGGAACGACTGCACGCGCACCGGACCTTGCAGCGAGCGCGTACCGAGTGGCACCCACCACGGGCCACGCGTCTCGGCCTCGGCCTCGACTTCGAGCGATGCGCGCTGATGATCGACGGTGACGTAGGGCAGCGAGCCCTCCCACAGCACGCGGCGACCTTTGTAGTCGGCGAGGTACACCATGATGCCGGCCGACTCGGTCAGCCGCCAATGGAACTTCCAGTTCGCTTCATTGATGACGTTGCTCATCACCAGAGCTCCGCCGGGACCACCTGGGTCACCGTTTGATCGACGAGATCGACGACAGCGATCAGCGACGCGTGACCGCCGCTGCGCCCGAAGATGACGGCTGCGCTGCGCCGTGCGAACGCGAGATCGTTCGGCGTGCGTCCCCAGTAATGCATCGTCGATTGCGGCGCGTCGCCCATCTGCAGCTTGTCGCGCACGCGGCCATCGACCATTGCGATCGAGATCGCGAGTGCTTCCTCTTCGCGGGACAGCATCGGCTGCGCGCGCGTGATGTCGAGATGCGCGACGGTACCGGCGTCGAGATCGACCGTCGCGTCGACCGAGCGATCGGCCGCGTAGTCATAGGCGACGACGCGTGCGAGGCGATGGCCGGCCATCCAGTGCGGCGGCTTGACGACGAGTGGCTCGGTGCAGATCACGCGGTAACGCCCAACCTTCGCCATCGACGACAGGCGGCGATCTTCGATCAGCGTGCGCAACGCATCGGCGGTCTCGCCGGGCGTCAGCGGATCGAACAGCGTCGGATCCGCCTCGGTGATGTCGGCCGCCGGCTTGCGCTTGCCCTTGCCGTTCGGCGCCTTGGCTTCGGCCTTCGGTTTGGCCTTTCCTTTGGCTTCTTTCGCCGCGGGCTTCCCCGCGGGCTGCTTCGCCTTTACAGCGGTTTTCGACGGAGCCATGGCGCGGACTATACACGCCTACATACGCAAATCTCTGAAAACCCACAGGTGTTTTGTCTATTCCAAGATTAGATCGCGCGTAGTTGTCGGGCGTTTTGAACGGGCATGAGGATGCTCCTTGCTTCGTTGCTGTTCACCGCAGCGTGCTCGTCGGCATACGCCGATCACGCCGCTGTGCAAGTTGGCCCGCGCATCGCGCTCGCCGTATCGCCTGACAAGGTCCGCGCGCCGTACGACGTGCAGGTCATCACCGAGTCGGGCGAGACTGCGCCGACGTACGCGTTCAAGGGCCGCTACTACGTGCAAGGCAACGACAGCGAGCACTACACGATCCGCGTCACGAACCCGACCGGCAATCGCGTCGAAGCGGTGGTCTCGGTCGACGGTCTCGATGTCGTCGATGGTGAAGACGGTGACCTCAACAAGCGCGGCTACATCGTGCCCGCGTACGGCGAGGTTCGCATCGAAGGTTTCCGCACGTCGCTCGCGGACGTCGCGTCGTTCCGGTTCTCGTCGGTCGACAACTCGTACGCCGGCAAGAAGGGCAAGTCGCGCAACGTCGGCGTGATCGCCGTCGCGATCTTCGAAGAGCACGCGCCGCCTCCCGAGCAACAGATCATCGTTCCCGAAGTGACGCGTCGCCCGACGTATCACTGGACGGACGACATGGATGGCGAAGCATCGGTCGACGCCGGCCCCGCGCCGCGCGATCGCGGCTCGAGCACTGGTGGCCGCGTCGCGCAGCACAACAAGCAAGCCGAGAAGAAGACTGCCGCTGCGGACCGCGCAGAAGCGAAGCCGTCGCGTCCCGCTCCGCCGCCCCCGGCTGCACCGGGCGGTGTTGTTGGTGGTGGTGGTCGTGGCGCGCCGGCGACGGCGACCGCGCCGGCTCCTCGGCGGCAGATGGAAGAAGACTTCGGCGGTGACGAAGGCTACTACCAGCCCGACCCGACTCCGGCGCCGCGCACGAATCGCCCGGGCCTCGGCACCGAGTTCGGCGAGTCGCGCTACTCGGCCGCGAGCTACACGAAGTTTGTCCGCGCTGCGAATCGCCCGATCGCGATCGCCGAGCTCCGCTACAACGACGTGACCGGCCTCGTCGCACTCGGCATTCCGGTTCAGCCCGCGCCCGACGAGGGCGAGATCATGCTGCGCGAGACCGCGGACCCGTTCCCCGGTGACAACCGGTTCTCGCGCCCGCCCGGCCGCTGAACCACGCCGCATCCTCCACAGCGCCGCCCACGAGGCGGCGTTGTTGTTTGTGCGCCCAGCATGGGCATCCATCCAGAGGTGAAAGTCCTCTCGTGAACATGTTGTTTTCGGACAGGGTCAGACATGACTTTCATGCAATGCATACAAGACATGTCTGACCCCGTCCGGGCTACGGGCCCGCGTTCGGATCTTCTTCGCAGTCGTCGTACGGGTTCTTGAGGCCCGGCACGCAGAAGCGATCGCGCGTCGCCGTGCACATCACCGCGGTGACTTTGCCGTCGAACACGACATCGACCGAGCCCTTCTGGCGATCGGTCTTGCACTCGATGTGGCGCTTCGCGCCGTAGGGCTCGGTGATCTTCACGCCGCTCGGGCCGCGGAAGTTCGGCGCGATGTAGACGTTCGCTTCGCCGGGTCGCGTCAGAACTTCGATCGTGACGTTGCCCTTCGGCGGGCGCACCACGCTGTGGACGCCGGCATCGCGCGGCACCGTCGCGATCACGTGCGTGCCAGCGTCGGGCGGCACGTCGACGATCACCGGCGCGTCGGCCGGCACTTCGACCGGTGCGTCGCGAAGCTCGACGACGCGCGCGGCATCGTGCGGAGCTTCGGCATGCTCGTCGTCGTGTGATTGCAGCTTGCTGATCACGAGCACCATGCCGCCCGCACCGACGAGCAGCATGAGCAGGCCGGCGAGCCACAGCGGCCAGCGCCGCTTCTCGGGCACCGGCACGTCGTCGTAGACGTGCGAGAACGACACCGGTGCGCCGGGCGCAACGAACTCGGGCTCGTGCAGCGGCCGCGTCGCCGGCTTGTTGCGACGGAGCGTCTCGGCCTGCGTCGAGCCCGGTGGCAGCGCTGGCAACGACGAGAGCTGCTCGAGCTTGGGCGCGATGTCCTCGAGCGCGGCGAGCAGCGTGCTCATCTTGTCGTAGCGGTTCTCGCGCTCTTTCTCGAGCGCCTTCATCACGATCGCTTCGAGCGCGGGCGGGATGCGCACCTCGGGATTCGCTTTGCTCGGCGGAATGATCGGCTCGAGCATCTGCATCGCGATCGTGCGGATCATGCTCTCGCCCTTGTGCGGCACTTTGCCGACGAGCATCTCGTACATGATCACGCCAAGTGCGTAGATGTCGACGCGATGGTCGGTGTCGCCGCGTCCCGATGCTTGCTCGGGCGCCATGTACTCGGGCGTGCCGAACACCGAGCCAACACGCGTGAGGCGCGGCGCGGTCGGATCGGGATTGCCGTCGACGGGCTGCACCTTCGCGATGCCGAAGTCGACGATCTTCACGAAGTCGGGTCGGAAGTCGCGATCGATGAGGAACACGTTCTCGGGTTTGAGATCGCGATGGACGATGCCCTTCGCGTGCGCGGCGGCGAGCGCGCGAGCGATCTGCGATGCAACGCGGACGACGCGCTCGGCGGGCAGTGGCGCCGCGCTCTTGATCACCTTCGACAGCGTCGTGCCGTCGACGTACTCCATCACCGAGTACGTCATGCCTTCGGATGTCTTGCCGAAGTCGGTGACGTCGACGATGTTCGGATGGCCGATCCGCGATGCGGCCTTCGCTTCCTGGATGAAGCGCTGGATCACCGCGGCGTCGCGCATGACCTCGCGCTTGAGCACTTTGATCGCGAGTGGCCGCTCGATTACCGCGTGCTTGACGGCGAACACGACGCCCATGCCGCCTTCGCCGATCTTGCGCTGCACGTAGTAGCGGCCGTCGAGCGTCTCGCCGATCAGCTTGTCGTATTCGCTGACCCGCTTGCGGATCGTCTCGAGCGCTTCGGCGTGACCTTCGTGCGCCGACAGCGCCTTCAGCTTGTTTGGCGTGTTGTCGCCGAGGCCGGGCTTGGTCTGCAGCTTGTCGACGTGCGGGCTCTCGACGATCGGATCGGTATCCGGTGCCTCGGTGGGGCTCTGCGCGGCGTGCTGCGCCGACAGCACGGTCTGCTGTTCGGCGGCACTGACCTGGACGAGCGGTTTACCGTCGAACGGACAGAAGCCCGGCTCTGCGAACGAGCGCTGGCAAACCGGGCAGCGAAAGCTCATCTACGGTAACGCATCGTACAGCGCAGTCTTGTAGTAGGCGAAGACTTCGCTCTTGGCCGCGATGTCGAGGATGTCTTTGTCG
>DASUFX010000067.1:0-2757 GCA_036274355.1 Kofleriaceae bacterium
CGCACACGTGCGTGTACCGCTGGCTGTGGCGACGCATGCGCTATGCCGGCCGCGTCGCGCCGGGGCTTCCAGCCGGCTGTCGGCAAGAGCTGCTCCCCGGCGCACGCTTCCGCGAGATCCTCCGCTACGTGCTGCGGTTTCGTCGCAAACAGCGTCCGCGGATCGTCGATCGGCTTGAGCGAGTCGATGGCGGACAGCGCGTGATCGCGCTCCGTACGCCACGTGAGGTCGACGACTTCCTCGCGGCGCTATGATGTCGGCATGCAGCGCATCGCGGTGATCGGCTGCTGCGGCGCGGGCAAGACGCAGCTCGCGCTCGCGCTTGGCGAGAAGCTCGGATTGCCTGTGACCCATCTCGATCAGCTCGGGTGGAGCGCGGGCTGGGTCGAGGTCGACAACGACGAGCTCGCGCGTCGCCAGCAGGCCGTGTTCACGCGCGACGGGCGCTGGATCGCCGACGGCAACTACGGCAGCACGATGATGGTGCGCTTCGCGGTCGCCGACACGATCGTGTTCATGGACTTCGCGACGCCGATCTGTCTGTATCGCGTGCTCAAGCGCCGCGTGCGGTACGTCGGCCGCACGCGTCCGGACATGGCGCCGGGATGCCCGGAGAGCTTTCTCGACGGCGAATTCCCGAAGTTCCTGCACTACGTCGCGACGTTTCGCGCGAAGCATCGCCCGCGCATCTTGGCCAAGCTGGCCCAGCTCGATCGCTCGCAGCGCGTGATCACGCTGCGCAGTCCGCGCGAAGCGCGTCGCTTCCTGACGGCGCTCTGAAAGCTAGTGGGGCAGCGCGGCCTCGACCGCAGCGATCACTGCCGGGTCGTTCGGTTTCGTTTTCGGATCGAAGCGCGTGATCTTCGTGCCGTCGGCGGAGACGACGAACTTTTCGAAGTTCCAGCGGATGTCGCCATCGTGGCCGCCCGCGTCCTTGATCGTCTCGAGCGACTTGTAGATCTCGTGGCGGCTGGGTCCGTTCACTTCGATCTTCTCGGTGATCGGGAACGTGATGCCGTAGTTCGCCGAGCAGAACTGCTCGATCTCCTGCGCGGTGCCTGGCTCCTGGCCGCCGAACTGGTTGCACGGGAAGCCGACGACCGTGAAGCCCTTCGCTTCGTACTTCTTCTGCAGCGCCTCGAGCGCGGCGTACTGCGGCGTGTTTCCGCACTGCGAAGCCACGTTGACGAGCAGTAGCGCCTTGCCCTTGTACTCGCCGAGCTGGAGCGGTTTGCCGCGCAGCGTCTTGATGGCGGCGGTCCAGATCGGATCGAGCTCCTTGCTGACAGTGACCGGTGTAGGTGCTGTACCTGCAGCCGGTAGCTCGACAGGTTCGGCTTTGGCGGCCATTTCTTCGTGCGGTTGTGGATCTTTAGGCTTCGCCTTTTCGGACTTGTTGCACGCAGCGATCAGGGCCAAAGCGAGGAGGATCCGCATTGCCGGTAGGGTAACTGAGTGGCGAAGAGAGCAAAAGACAGACGTATGCGCCCCCACCTCTGTTACGTTGGAAATCGTGGTGCGCCTTGCGGTTGTTTGGTCAGTGGTGCTCGCCGCTTGCACGTTCGAGCACGGCATTCCGGTGCCGGGCGGAAGCGGCAATAACCCCGACGCTCCCGTCGTGAGCTCGCCCGACGGGCCGGTCCTCACTCCCGTCGACGCGCCGACCGTACTACCGGTCGACGCCACGCCCGTCGACGCTCCGTGCGGCGATGCCGACAGCGATGGCGTCTGCGACAACGTCGATGACTGGCCGTGCGGCGCGAAGCCGACCGACCCGGGCACGATGATGACGATGACCGGCAGCAACGGCGCGACGAGCATCAGGCTGACGCAGGTCAACCTCGCGCAAATGGGGCGCTACGCGGTCGCGACGTCACAGCAAAACATCTCGATCGCGTTCTCGTACGACATCAAGGATACGTCGTGCGCCGGTAACTGCGTCGACCAGATCGAGATCGGCTGGGTGCCGGGCGGTCGTTCGGGCTGCCCGTTCGACAATGCGGTGTCGAAGCAGAACGGAGCGTCGGGCAACATCTCGACGATGATCCGCACGCCGACGAACAAGGGCAGCTACGACCTGCGCGCGAACATCGGCCAGAACTATTCGTGCACGTACAACGGAGCGAGCGGCTGGTGGGGCGGAACGACACCGAGCGCGAGCCGCACGATCGCCCGGCTCTGCGTCCACTAAGTGAGCTGCGCCAGCTCCAACAGCGGCGCCGCCTTATGAATGTTTGCGTGCGTTTGGCCGGTTTCTGAGGTAGCAACGCAGGTCCCGCCATGCGCCACGTCTATGCCGATTTCATCGACCGGGTCGCCAAGCCCGCTCGGTACTTGGGCGGCGAGTACCAGGCGGTGCTCAAAGCCGACGCTGACGTCGACGCGCGCGTGTGCCTCGCGTTCCCCGATGTCTACGACATCGGCATGTCCCATCTCGGGACCAAGATCATCTACTCGCTGCTCAACAAGCAGCCGCGCATTGCGTGCGAGCGCGCGTTCGCGCCATGGCTCGACATGGAAGCGGAGCTGCGTGCGCGCAACCTGCCGCTCGTATCGCTCGAGAGTCAGCGGCCGCTGCGCGAGTTCGATGTTCTCGGCATCTCGCTGCAGTACGAGCTGACGTTTACGAACATGCTCACGATCCTCGACCTCGGCGGGTTGCCGCTGCGCGCGGCGGATCGTGCGGAGGACGCGACGCTCGTCCTCGTCGGTGGCCCGACCGCCTCGCATCCGGAGCCGGTTGCGCCGTTCATGGAC
>DASUFX010000068.1:0-14755 GCA_036274355.1 Kofleriaceae bacterium
AGTACGTCTTGATTGCAGGATCGTACTTGTGCGCGGTGCCGGTCTTGCCGCCACAGCGAAATCCGGGGACGTTGATATCCTTCGCAGTACCGCCGAGCGTGCCTGGGCCGTGCGCTTTCTCGAACACCGAGGCGAGCATCACGCGCATCTGCTCGGCGGTCTTCGCAGAGATCATCTGCTTCGCTTCACCGTTGCCGCGATAGATGACCTGGCCGTCGTCGCCGATGACTTCCTCGACGATGCGCGGTGCGTGATACACGCCGCGGTTACCGATCGCGGCGAGACCGGCGGCGATTTGCAGCGGCGTGACCGTGAGACCGTAGCCGAATGCCATCGTCGCGAGCTCGGAGTCGCGCCACGTCGAGCCCGGCCGCAGCTTGCCGGTCTGCTCGCCGGGTAGCTCGATGCCGCTCTGCGCGCCGAAGCCGAACTTCTTGAGGTAGTCGTGCAGCTTTTCACTGCCGAGGCGCAGCGCGATCTTCGCGGCACCAATGTTCGACGACACCTTGATGATCTCGCTGACCGTCAGGTACGGCTGGGCGTGAACGTCGGTGATCGGGCGCGGGCGGCCGGGGACGCGGAAGCCTGGGCCGGTGACGAACCCGGTGCTCGGTTTGACGGTGCCGTCCTCGAGCGCGGCGGCGATCGTGAACACCTTCATCACCGAGCCGGCCTCGTACGCGTCGGTGACCGGCCGGTTGCGCGCGCCGTTCACGTATTCGCCGTTCGGATCGAACGTCGGATAGCTCGACAGTGCGAGTACCTTGCCCGTCGCGACATCGAGGACGACGGCGGCGCCGTTCTTCGCGTTCTTCGCGATCACGGCCTCGGCAAGCGCCTGGTCTGTGATCGCCTGAATGCTGCGGTCGAGCGTGAGCCGCACGTGGGCACCGGGCTGCGCCGGCGCGAGCTCGTCGCCGAGCATCTTGTGGCCGCGTGCGTCGCGCAGTGCGCTCACCGCACCGCGCTTGCCTTTGAGCAGATCGTTCATCGACAGCTCGATGCCGTCGAGCCCGTTGCCGTCGATGTCGGCACGGCCGATCACGGGACCGGCGACCGACTTCGCGGGATACCAGCGGCGTGGCTCGCTCACGACCTCGATGCCGGGAAGGCCTTTGCCCTTGTCCTTGGCCTTCGCGTCGCGCACGGCCTTTGCGACCGCGGGCGTGACGTGACGATCGATCCACACGAAGCCGCGATCGCCTGCGAGCTTCGCTTCGAGCGTCGCCGCGTCGCCGTGAATGAGTGCGGCGAGCTTCTCGGCAGTACCGGTGACGTCGTGCACCTCACGCGGATTCGCCCAGATCGAATCGGCATCGGCGCTGATCGCGAGCGGATTGCCGTTCGTGTCGGTGACCTCGCCGCGCGGCGCTGGGATCTCCTGGCGGAGCTCGTGCTGGCGTTTGGCGAGCTCGCGATAGTGATCGCCGTTGTCGACTTGCAGCGCCCACGCTTTCATCGCGGCGCCAGCAAGACCGAGCGTGACGATCGCACTCGCGAGATACGCGCGTAGCCGCGCCGCGCGTGGCACGCCCGGCGTCATCGGCTTGATCGTCACCTTCATTGCTGCGCGACCTTCTTGCGGTTCGGCACGTCGACGATGCGAATCTTGTCCGGCGCGACCGTTGTCATCCCGAGCTGCGTTGCGAGGCGACGAATCCGCTCGGGAGCCGTCAGCGTCGCGATCTCGACTTCGAGTCGGCGCTGCACCTCGCGTTGTTGCCGTACGAGCTCGGTCTCGCGATTGAGTTGATACCCGAGTCGCAGTACGTCGTGCTGCCGGTTCACACGTACGACGCCGAGCGCGGTCAGCATCGTGGCTGCGAGCACCATCGCGATCACGATCGATCGAACTGGCGCAGCGCCTTCTGCGCGCTTGAAGATTCGGTAAACAGACCGGGCTGCCGACGACGTCATGTCACGTCGCTCCACTACAACCCCGTGCGATTGCATGGGCAATTTTTTGGGCGACACTCCCGACGAAAACCGCCACACTTGATCATGCGTGCGGTCGCTGTCGTCGTGTTGCTGGCATGTGGGTGCACGCAGACGCAGGCGCGGAAGGCGCACCGGGCCGGCGAGCTCGCGACGATGGGCGGGCTCATCGGTGTGCTCGCCTGCGGCGTTACCGCCGCGCTTGTCCCCTCGCACGAGGACACGATCATGGCTGTCGGGCTGGGCTTCGTCCCGATCAGCATCCTCGGTGCGCTCGTCTACATCAGCACCGACGAGCGCGCGAACGAGGATCACGGCCCGACGTTGACCCTGCACGAGCGGAACCGTGCGGCGGCGTGGGAGCTGACGAAGCAAGCAGAGACCGCGGCGCGTGGTCGGGACTGCACACAAGTACAGGCAATCGATCCGCGCGTGCGTGATCTCGACGCCGACTTTCACCTCAACGTGTTCATGCGCGACATCGCGATCCAGACCTGCCTGCGCGAGCACTGATCCACGCGTGATACGCTGACTCGATGCGGCTGACGATCGGCGTGGCGGTACGGCTGGCCAGCGTTCGTCGACTGAAGCACCTGGTGCTCGCCGCGTGCCTCCTTGCGGGCTGCGCGGGTACACCGAAAAAGAACGAACGCCGCGCCGAGCTCGCGATCGGTGCATCGCTCCTCGGCGTGATCGCGTCGTCGGTAGCGATGGCGGCAGTACCGCAGGGCAAGCCGGTCCTGATCCCGCTCACGATCACGTTCGGCGGACTCGCGGTTGCCAGCGCGATTGTCTACGGCGTCGAGCACGCCAAGGTCGCAGACGAGCCGTCGGGTCCGCCGCCAAAGCCGAACCCGGCATGGGAATACACGAAAAAGGCGGAAGCCGCGGCGCGTGCCGGTCGCTGCGACGAGGTGCGTGACCTCGACGCGACCGTGCTGATGCTCGACGCAGATTTTCACGACGTCGTGTTCGCGCGCGACGTCGCGATCAAGCACTGCATGGAAGCGGCTCCAGCCGCGAAGGCGAAGCCGACGTCGAAGGCAACGCCGCCGCCGAAGTCGAAGCACAAGCGGTAGCGCCGCTCCGACAGGTTCGTTTTCGTCCGGCAGCCGGCCATTACCGCCGGGCCGGCACGTGCGGCATGTCGCCCCGAACGTACCGGTGTCGCCCCGAACGTACCGGGGTTAGTTTTTCGTCCGGCAGTCGGCCATTACCGGCGGGCCGGTACGTTCGGCGTGTCGAGGCGCATGCAGGCACGCAGTCGCGCCGACCGCGCGCGGGGATTGCGTTCCACCTCGGCCTCGGTCGCGAACACCGCCTTGCGGGTCAGCACCTCGACCACGGGCGCGACGCGCTCGCCGGCGTCGGCCGCAAGTCGCGCGGGCAGCGACGATGTCCACGTCAGATCACGAAACGCGTTCTTCACCAACCGATCCTCGAGCGAATGAAAACTGATGATCACGCAGCGGCCGCCCGGCTTCAGCAAGTCAGGAAACGCGGCGAGGAACTGCGTGAGCTGATCGAGCTCGGCGTTCACCGCGATGCGCAGTGCCTGAAACGTGCGCGTCGCCGGATGAATCTTCGACTTGCGCTGCTCGACCACCGGAATCCCCTGCGCCACCACCTTCGCCAGATCCGTCGTGGTCTCGATGCGGTCCTCGCGGATCGCCTCTTTGATCAGCCGCGCGATCCGCTTCGCATACCGCTCTTCGCCAAGCTCGCCGATCACCGTACCGAGCGCGTCCACATCGATCGACCGCAACAGATCGAGCGCGGTCTGTCCGCGCGTCGGATCCATGCGCATGTCGAGCGGGCCCTCCTTCGCGAACGAGAAACCCCGGTCGGCATGGTCGAGCTGCGGTGACGACACGCCGAGGTCGGCAAGAAAGCCGTCGACCTTGTCGACACCCAGGTCCGCGAGTATCTTGCGAATATTGCCGAGCTCGCCGTGCACGAGCGTGATCCGCTCACGCTCCGTACCGGGGTTAGTTTCTGTGCCGACACCAAGCCGGATCGCAGCCGCGGCAAGTGCGGCGGGGTCGCGATCGATGCCGATGAGCCGTCCGGGTATCGCGCTCGAGTGGCCACCGCCACCCACCGTGCAGTCGACGTAAACCCCATCTTCTCGCGGGGATAGGTGCTCGAGCACTTCGCCAACTAGAACCGACTCGTGCACGAAGTCCGGCACGTGGCGTGAGTACCACGCAGGGTGCGCAAGACTGCAGAAATCTTGCGGTTGAATCGCAACTGATGTGCAGTTACGTGTAAGGAAGTGTCGCCCTGTTTGCTTGACGATCCGGATGGCGTCCCGTAGACTCCACCGGTTCGTGGGATAGGATAACTGTGCTCAGGTACAAAGAAACCGAGGACATTGACGCGCGGTTCAGCGAGGTCGAGCGCACCGTCACAGCGTGGCGACAAGCGATCACGACTGCGAACCAGGTCGCGCGCCAAGAGTTCAACAACCGCCTTCGCATCTCGCTCATCCATCACGATGCAGCGCTCGAAGGCGAGGTCCTGAGCTACAGCGAAATCAAAGCGGCCGTCGATCCGAGCATCATCTCTGATCCGTCGCTCATTCCGTCGTATGAAGAAATTCGCCGCTTCGATGACGCGTGTAACTACGCGGCCGAATCGGCGCTGAAGAAGAAGCCGTTCAAGCTCGATACGGTTCGCGAGATCTATTCGATCCTCGCACCCGACGAGAAGGCGAAAGGTCTCCCGTTCCGCAAGGAGAACCCGCTGCACCGGCTCTACTATCACGACATCGCGCCGCCGGAGAAAATCGTCCCGGCGATGCGCAAGCTGAGCGAGTGGATCGACGATCCCGCGCAAAAGCACACGCACGTGATCGAGAAGGTCGCATCGCTCCACTCCAAGTTCATGGCGATCTTCCCGTGGGCGAAGGAGAGCGGTCGCACGATTCGCATTGCCTCGAACCTCCTGCTCCAGGAAGCGGGCTACCCGATCGCGATCATTCACTCGATCGATCGCCAGCGGTACTACGAAGCACTGCGCGGCGATCACATCGGGCTCACCTCGCTCTATCTCGAAGCGGTGCAGACCACTGCCGAGACCGAGCTGCGCGTTTACGAAGAGGCCGGCAAGGCCCCGGCGAAGAAGCGCACCAAGAAGTCCAGCACGGGCTAGTCGGCGGCGTGTCGTGCACGACGTTGTCGTTACGCCGCGGCTGACAATTCCCGCGGGCGAGCTGTCACTGGCATTCGCGCGCTCGGGCGGACCGGGCGGGCAGAACGTCAACAAAGTCTCGAGCAAAGTCGAGCTGCGCTGGAACCCGACGACGTCGGCGGCGCTCACGCTCGACGATCGCTCGTGGCTGCTCTCGCGCCTCGCGAACCGGCTCACCAACGACGGCACACTGATCGTGACGTCGACCGCGACACGCGATCAGCTCAAGAACCGCGACGACGCGTTCAGCAAGCTCACACTGATCGTGCGCACCGCGCTCGAGCGACCGAAAGCTCGCCGCGCGACGAAGCCGAGCCGCGCATCGAAGCGCCGCCGTGTCGACGACAAGCGACATCGCGCACAGATCAAGCGCGACCGCCGCGGCGACGACTAGTCTTCGACCCCGTCGAACGGCTTCACGGTACCATCGGCGCATGCGGATCGTGCTCGCGCTCGCAATGGTCGTGATGGCGACGGGATGTCCAGACGACGACGGCGACGGCAGCAACTACGTCGCGATCAATCAGATCAAATCCGCGTACCAGGACGCCTACTGCCAGTATCTCGTTCGCTGTGGACAGTTCCCGGATCAGGCGGCGTGCGTCGGTGCGAACCTCTCGAGCAGCTTCTCGCTCGATCCGAACATCGTCGCGAGCGTTCTCGCCGGCAAGACCATCTACAACGGCGGCGCGGTCAAGGCGTGCTTCGCTGCGCTCGCGCAGCGCTCGTGCGATAAGACGTCGGCGAGCGCTCGCAGCGTACCGCTCGCGTGCCGTGACTTCCTGCGCGGAACGCTCGGCGCCGGGCAAGCATGCCTGCTCGACGAAGAGTGCGTCTCGCAACAGTGCGTCGGGAGCCAGCCAGACATCTCGTGCGCGATGGGCTCGTGTCTCGGCGATACGCCGCCGGCGATCCAACTGGCCGCCATTGGGGAGCAGTGCACGACGACGGAAGGTTGCGTCGAGGGCGCGTACTGCGACACGTCGCTGCTTCGGTGTGCCGCGCTGCTCGATTCCGGCATGCCGTGCACGAACAACGGCGAGTGCAACTACGGTCTTGGCTGCGGCGGAGCGACCGGTGCGCGCACGTGCAAGCTATTGCCGACGGAGGGCGAGCCGTGCCCGGACTTCTTGTGCCGCGAGGACGGGCAGTACTGCAACCCGAACGGCGTCTGCGCGAAGGTCGGCCTGCCTCCGGCGACTTGCACGTCGAATGCGGAGTGCTCGCTCTACTACCCGTGCGACTTCACCACCTCGACGGGAATGTGCAAGCAAGGTCCGGGGCTCGATCAATCGTGCTCGGGCACGAATCGGTGCTTCGCCGTGGGCACGTTCTGCGACTCGTCGACATTCATGTGCGTCGCGGTGCGGCCGATCGGCGGCGCGTGCTCGAACGACACCCAGTGCGAGAGCGAGTTCTGCGACTTCGACGCCGGCATGTGCGCGGCGCCGCAGACGTGCTTCTAGCGTCTAGTTGAACAGCGTCTCGACCGGCGTCATCGCGCGCCATGCGCCGGCAAGCTGCTTGTCACTGATCGCCGACCACACGTCGTGTGGCACGACGCCGATGATCACGCCGTGCATGTCGCCATCGTCGATGCCGAGCAGCAGCCAGCCAGTTTCGGAGACCGCGAGATTCGCAACCTCGAAGATCCAGCCGACGTCGAGCCAGTCGTCGTCCTGCTCCGGCACCTGAACGTGGATCTTCCGCGCATCGACGTGCAGGATGCATGTCTTGTCGTCGAGCTCGACATCGCTGACGCCGAGCGGTCGCAGGATTTCAAGCAGCACGAGCTCGTACTCGCGCGGCGTGTAATCCATGCCCGTCTCGGCGTCGAAGCGATATGCCCAGCCACGGCGCGCGAACGCCGCGATCTCCTCGAACAGGTCGTCGTGTTGCTCGGCGAGCACGAGCTGCTCGTCATCGAGATCGGCCAGTTGTGGATGACCGAGCTCGACGAGCAGCTTTTCGATTTCGCCAGTGGCCCGCGACGGCGTGGCCGGAGGGACGACGAGCACCACGGTTAGTATCGATAGTGATCCGGCTTGAACGGACCGTCAACCGGCACGCCGAGGTACTCCGCCTGCTCCTGCGACAGCTTCGTCAGCTTGACGCCGACCTTTGCCAGGTGCAGACGCGCCACCTTCTCGTCGAGCTTCTTGGGCAGCACGTAGACCTTGCCGGCCTCGAACTTCATGCCGGTCATGTCATCCTTACCCTTCGTCGCGTTCGCCCAGAGCGCCATCTGCGCGATCGTCTGGTTCGAGAACGAGTTCGACATCACGAACGACGGATGGCCGGTCGCGCAGCCGAGGTTGACGAGGCGGCCGCGGGCGAGCAGCGTGATGCGCTTGCCGTTCGGGAAGATGAACTGGTCGACCTGCGGCTTGATGTTCTCTTCCTTGATCTCTTTGTTGTTCTCGAGCCACGCAACCTGAATCTCGCTGTCGAAGTGCCCGATGTTCGCGAGGATCGCTTCGTCCTTCATCGCGGTGAAGTGCTCGCTGCGGATCACGTCCATGCAGCCCGTCGCGGTGACAAAGATGTCGCCGATCGGCGCAGCCTCTTCCATCGTGACGACGTCGTAGCCTTCCATCGCCGCCTGCAGCGCGCAGATCGGATCGATCTCGGTGATGAGGACCTTCGCGCCGAGACCGCGCGCGGCGTGCGCGCAGCCCTTGCCGACGTCACCGTAGCCGGCGACGACGACGACCTTGCCGGCAACCATCACGTCCGTCGCGCGCTTGACGCCGTCGAACAGCGATTCGCGGCAACCGTAAAGGTTGTCGAACTTCGACTTCGTGACCGAGTCGTTGACGTTGATGCACGGGAACAGCAGCGTGCCGCTCTTCGCCATGTCGTAGAGGCGGTGCACGCCGGTCGTGGTCTCCTCGGAGACGCCCTTGATCTCGGCGGCCATCTTCGTGAAGCGATCCTTGCTCTTTGCGAGGCTCGCGTTCAGCACGTTGAAGATCACGCGCATCTCTTCGTTCGTCGCGGTCGCCGGGTTCGGAGCCGAGCCCTTCTTCTCGACCTCGGCGCCCTTGTGGACGAGGAGCGTCAGATCGCCACCGTCGTCGAGGATGAGGTTCGGACCCTTGCCACCCTGGAACGCGGTGAGCTGGAGCTCGATGTTCTGCCAGTAGTCCTCGAGCGTCTCGCCCTTCCACGCGAACACCGGGATGCCGGCCTTCGCGATCGCGGCGGCGGCTTCGTCCTGCGTCGAGTAGATGTTGCACGACGTCCACGTGACTTCAGCGCCGAGCGCGACGAGCGTCTCGATCAGCACCGCGGTCTCGATCGTCATGTGCAAGCAGCCCGCGACGCGCGCGCCCTTGAGCGGCTTCTGCGCGCCGTACTCGGCACGGAGCGACATCAGGCCGGGCATTTCCTTTTCGGCCATGCGGATCTTCTTGCGGCCGAGCTCGGCGAGCGTGAGGTCTTTGATCTTGAAGGCGGGGAATTCAGTGCGCGTATCCATGATGGTCTCCGTGTTTCTTGCCAACAGCTAATTGCAGAGGGGGTTGATGGGCGGACGGGAACGGCGCGAGCGCGACCGGCGCGAGCTTGGCAGCTTCGAGCCATCCACGCAGCTTCGCTGGCTCGAAACCGAGCCAGACGTGCCCTTGCTCCCGAAGTGATTCGTCGTCGTGCGGAACGTAGTCGACGATCGCGAGATGACCGCCGGCGCGCAGCAGGCGCGTGGCCGATGCGATCGCATCTTGCGGACGACTCGCATGCACGAGCATGCGCGCCATCACGACGAGGTCGGCGCCACCGCGCGATTGCACTTCCTCGGCGAGGCTCGCATCGTCGATGTTGCCTTCGCGCAGTCGCACGTTCGGCAGGCCCCAGTCGGCGACGCGTGCACCGCACCGGGCGAGGCGCGCCGGGCTGCGATCGACCGCGATCACGCGTTCGTAAAGCGGGGACAGCAGCGGGAGCAGTGCGCCCTCGCCAGTGCCAATGTCGAGCGCGAGCGCTCGGCCAGGCAACAGCGGTGCGAGCAGCGGAGTCCAAGCGAGCAGCGATGCATCGGCAGGCGGCGCAGGTGCGGGCTCGGTCGGCGTTTCGAACAGGCGGCGGGACAGATCCTCCCGCTGCGACACGATGCGTGCGATCTTCGCGAGCGATCCGTCGCGGCTGCACAGCGTGCGGCCTTCCTGGATCGCGGCGTCGATGACCGGGTCGGGCTCGGCATCGACCTTGAGCAGCGTCCGGGTGCCGTCCCGGCGGGCGTTGAGCAAGCCGACCTCGCGGAGCGGCTGCGACTTTTTCGTGATCTGCGGCTGGCTCTCACCGAGGAGTTGCGCCAACTCACCGACCGTCAGCTCCTCCTCCGCACACAGCGCAAGCAGGCGCAGCCGGTCCTCATCCCCGAGGAGACGGAACAGATCAGCGCGTCCTGCCTGCACATCAGTCTATATATTCCATCATTCGAATGTTGGCAACGATGCCGTACCGGGGTTTGTTTTGGTCTGCCGATCTAGTCCGCCAACTAACCCCGTAGCGGTCCGCCCGCAGGTCCGCCCGCAGTCCCATATGTGGGCAAAGTTCAAAATGTTTCGGCACGTAAGGACGATGGGCCGGTTTGACTTGGCTGGGGTGGACCCCTACCATCGTCGGTAAAGGGCGAATGTCTACGGGTTCTGGCGACAAGCCCGGTGGCGGTTCATCGCCGGGTCGGCCTGCGGCCGATACACCCGGTCGGCTCGTCGTCCGTTCGCTCGATGGCACCACCGACACATCGATGGGTGCCGGTGACACTGCGGTCGCAGTCGCGAAAGATTCGAGCGAGCACGCGATGCTCGAGACGATCGGCGCGCGGCCCACACCGCTGGCCGGCACGCCGGCGCTGAGCTCGACCGGCGAGATCGTCGGCTCGACGCTGTCGGGCCGCTATCTCGTCACGCGCAAGGTCGGTCAGGGCGGCATGGGCGCCGTTTACGAAGCGACGCACACGCTGATCGGTAAGCGCGTCGCCGTAAAAGTGTTGCTCGAGAAGTACGCGCAACGCGAAGCGATCGTGAAGCGCCTCAAGCAAGAGGCGCAACTCGCGTCGTCGATCGGCAACGAGCACATCATCGACATCACCGACTTCGGCAACACCGAGGACGGTCGCACGTTCGTCGTGATGGAGTTCCTCGAGGGCGAATCGATGGCCGAGTGTCTCTCGCGCGAATCGAAGCTCCCCGAGAACCGCATCCTTCGCGTCGCGCAGCAGACTGCATCCGCGCTCGCCGCCGCGCACGCGAAGGGCGTCGTCCACCGCGACATCAAGCCGGAGAACATCTTCCTGCTCAAGCGCAAGGAGATGGACTTCGTGAAGGTCGTGGACTTCGGCATCTCGAAGTCGCTGCGGCAATCGAGCGAGGAAGAAGAAGCCGTTCGCCTCACGCAAACCGGCATGGTGCTCGGTACGCCGCTGTACATGTCGCCCGAGCAGGCGCGCGGCGACGAGGATCTCGATCACCGCGTCGACATCTACGCGCTCGGCGTCATCATGTACGAAGCCGCCACCGGGCGCGTGCCGTTCTCCGGCAACAACTATCTCTCGGTGATCTCGCAAGTCCTCAACGAGGAACCGAAGCCGCTGCGCGAGATCCGCCCCGAGCTCAGCGAGGAGTTCGAGGCAATCGTCCTGCGCGCGATGGCGAAAGAGCGCAACGATCGCTACGCGAACGCGACCGACATGCTGCATGACCTCGGCGCGCTCATGGAGGATCCGACGCACTCGACCGAGCGCGCGAAGATCACCGGGCCACGCCGGCTCATGCCGCGCGCGCCGAAGATTCCCCGCATGGCGTTTGCGATCGGTGGCATCGGCATCGCCGTCGGTGCCGCCGCGATCATCGTGACGCTGCTGATGGGCAGCAAGCAGAAGAAGGCGAACGGCCAGCATCTGCCCGCCGCCGGTGGCGATGCTGGCGTAGCCGCGATCGCGACTCTCGATGGCGGCCCGGAGCAGCCGGCCGTCGAGACGATCAAGCTCCGCATCGTCACGGATCCGCCAGGCGCCGAGGTCTATCGCGAGTCCGAGCTGATCGGAAATGCTCCGACCGAGATCCCGTTCGTCAGGAACAACAAGGAAGTCACGATTACGGCGCAGATGGCCGGCTACGACGACGCGAAGATCGTCGTGAATCCGCTCGAGCGCCAGAACGGCCAGGAGCTGAAGCTCAAGCTCAAGAAGCCGGTGAAGGGCCCGCCGAAGACGACGAAGATCAAGCCAGCGGGGCAGGGCACTAACCAGGGCAGCGGCAGTGGCCCGGCGAACCACACGGGTGGCGAGCTGGGTACCAATCCGTTCGCGACTGGCGGTACAGTTCAGAAGAAGTGAGGGTCTCGTTCGCGGTCTTCGTGATCGTGATGTCAGCGACTGCGGCACACGCGCAGGTCGGTGACCCGCGTACGCGCGATGCCGGCTACATCGGCAAAGAGATTCCGATCCTCGAGATCGACGACTGCCCGCCGCCACCGCAAGTCACGCCCGAGGATCTGCGCAAGATCGGCTCGGAGCACTTCGAGCGCGGCGAGACGCTCTACGTGCAAGGCGATTACAAGGGCGCCGTCCACGAGCTCGTCGCCGCGTACTGCATCTCGCCGTACTACACGATCCTCAAGGACATCGGCCAAGCGTACGAGCGCGAGCTCGATTACGAGAAGGCGATCGCGTACCTCGAGCGGTTCGTCGTCGCGGTGCCGAAGGATGCGCAGCGCGCGAACAGTTGCGCGCCCGATCCGCAAGACGAGAAGAAGAACGTGATCGCACGCATCAACGTGCTCGGCGCGTTGAAGGCGAAGATCCTGATCAACACCGATCCGGCCGACTCGAAGGTCACGCTGTCGAACGATGCCGGCATCGCGGGGCGCGGTCGCTCGGGCCAGGAGCTCGAGGTCGCCGGTGGCCGTTACGAGGTGCTGATCGAGCACGACGGCTATCACTCGGTGACGCAGGAGATCCCCGCGAAGATCGGCAAGCCGTACACGATTTTCGCGAAGCTCGAACCGCTCAAAGGACGGCTGCGCGTGCGCGTCGTGCCGGCGGACGCACGGCTCTTCCTCGACAGCAAACAAGTCGGCGCCGGTGCCTACGAGGGTGAGCTCGAAGGCAAGCGCTACACCTTGAGCGCCGAGGCGCCTGGACGCATCTCGGTATCGCGCGAGATCGAGGTGTTCCCGAATCGCGACACACCGATCTCGTTCGAGCTTCCGCCGGAGCCGCAAGTCGGTCGCCGCCAGCTCCTCGGATACGCAGGCATCGGCGGTGCGTTCGCTGGCGGCTTCCTCGGCGCTGCGACGACGAACGGCGGTTTGATCGCAGGTGGTGTCGGCGCCGGTGCAGCGGCGGGTGTGCTCGGTGCGTACTTCGGCACGCCGAAAGATGTCCCGCTCGGCACGAGCTCGCTCACGATCACGTCATCGCTGATCGGCGGCACCGCGGTGGGCGCGGGCGCGTTGCTCGCCACCGACGATCCGCAGAAGGTGCTGCCCGCGATCGGTGGTGGTCTCATCGCAGGTGCGGGCATCGGCTACTACGCGGGCTCGCGGCTGCGAATTCGACCGGGGGATGCCGCGGTGATCAACTCCGGTGCATTGTGGGGCGGCGTGACCGGTGGCTTGTTCGTCGGCAGCTTCGACGCCGGGCGGACGGTCGGCTCCGGCATCGTGCTATCGGGTCTCGGCATGGGCACGCTCGGTGGTGTGCTGATGACGCGCTACTTCAACGTGAGCCGTGGTCGTGCCGCGCTGATCGATGTCGGCGGTACGGTGGGAATCTTCATCGGCATCGCGATCGAAAACGTCGTGACGCAGGCCAACTGCGATGCGTCCGATCCGAGTTGCAATCAGAGCGAGCGTGAGCGAACCGCAAACTATTCGCTCGGCGGCATGGCTGCCGGCCTGATCCTTGCGGGTGTGCTGACGCGCAACATGGATGCGCCAAAGCTCTCTGTGTCCCCGGTAATTAGCAAGACCAGTACTGGTGCCGGCCCGTCGACGAGCACATTCGGATTCGGCGGCCGGTTCTGATCGGCTAGAGTGCGCCTGTGGAACACCGGCGCAGTGCATGTCCTCTCGATTGCCCCGACCTGTGCGGGTTGACGGTCACCGTCGATAACGGGCGGGTTGTCGAGGTCGACGGCGATCACCGCGCGCCACTCACCAACGGCTTTATCTGCGGCAAGGTCCGCAAGATCGCGGAGCACGTGCACGGCGACGCGCGCGTGCTGCATCCGATGATCCGCACGGGCGCGAAGGGTAGCGGCCAGTGGCGACAGGTGTCGTGGGACGAAGCGCTCGATACGATCGCGGAACGCATCCAAACGATCCGCGCGCGCGCCGGCTCCGAAGCGATCTTGCCGTACCACTACGGCGGCTCGAACGGCTGGCTCACCGAAGGCGCGCTCGCGACCCGGTTCTTCCGCCGGCTCGGCGCCTCGAATCTCGATCGTACGTTCTGCGCCGGCGCGACCACCGCGGCAACGCACGGGCTCTACGGCAAGATGGCGGGCATCGCGCTCGAAGACTACGAGCACAGCAAGTTGATCGTGCTCTGGGGCGTGAATCCGTCGGCAACCGGCATCCACCTCGTTCCAGTGATCGAGCGCGCGATCGCGAACGGCGCGAAGCTCGTCGTCGTCGATCCGCGGCGGACGCCGCTCGCACGGCGCGCCGATCTGCATCTACCGGTGCGCCCGGGTGCTGACTTGCCAGTCGCGCTCGCGATCGTCAACCAATTGTTCGCGCGCGGTCATGCAGACCTCGCATTCCTCGACAAGCACGCGGTCGACGTGGCCGAGCTTCGCGAGCGTGCCGGTGCGTGGTCGCTCGAGGCGGCGGCGCGTGAAGCGAACGTCGATGTCGCGGCGCTCGATCGGTTCGTCGAGCTCTACGCGTCCGCGTCACCGGCGGGCATTCGCCTTGGCTATGGCCTCGAGCGCAACCGCAATGGCGGCAGCGCAGTCGCTGCGATCCTCGCGATGCCCGCCGTCGCGGGCAAGTTCGGCGTGCGTGGCGGTGGCTTCACGATGTCGAATGGCGACGCGAAGTGGACGGTGAGCGCGGAGATCGCGATCGATACGCCGGCACCGCCGACGCGTCACATCAACATGAGCGAGATCGGTCGCGTGCTCGCCACCGTAAACGATCCGCGCATCGAGCTGCTGTTCATCTACAACTGCAACCCGGTCTCGACCGCACCCGATCAGCGCACGCTCGTCGAGCAGCTCGCGCGCGAGGACCGGTTCGTCGTCGTCCACGAGCAAGTCTGGACCGATACCTGCAATCTCGCCGACGTCGTGCTGCCGGCGACGACGTTCCTCGAGCATCGCGAGCTGCGTCGGGGCTACGGCAACATGCGCATGTACGACAGCCCCGCGGTGATCGATCCGGTCGGCGAGGCACGCAGCAACAACCAGCTGTTCGGTGCGCTGCTGCGCAAGCTCGACCTCGTGCGTCCCGGTGACGCGATGACCGACGACGAGCTGGTAGCGAAGACGTTCGCCGCCGGCGACGGTGCAGCGCTCCAGGCGCAGCTCGCCGAGAAGCACGTTGCCCAGATCCCCGGCAATGCGCGGCCGGTGATGTTCGTCGACGAGTTCCCGAGCACGCCCGATCGCAAGATCCA
>DASUFX010000069.1:0-8038 GCA_036274355.1 Kofleriaceae bacterium
ACATGAATGGGGCGACGAAGGACTGGATCGAGGTGTTCACGTGGGCAGTCGGCGTTGTCGGCGCGCTCGCTGGCCTCTTGAACCTCGCCCGCGAGACCAGGCAGAGCCGTCGTCAGCGGAGCGACGAGCTGCGCTGGCGCAAGGCGAGCGGCGCGAACGACATGCTCAACAGCTTCTACGCCGATCCGGTGTTTCGTAACGCGATGCTGATGCTCGATTGGGATGGCCGGCCGTTTCAGATGGACGAGAACAGGACGATCACGATCACTCGCGAGGACATCTGGGCAGCGCTCGCGAGGCCACCGGCGCCGTTCGACGACAAGAACTTGTTCATTCGTACGGCGATGGATCGGATGTTCGAAGCGTTCGATCGGATCGGCCACGCGATCAAGATCGAGGTGATGGCGGACCGCGACATCACATACGCGCTCGTGTACTACGTCGGTGTGCTCGCGCAGAACCGCGATGTGGTCCAGAAGTACATGCTCGACCTAGGCTTCAAGGAGGCGCTCACGTACTTCCGCAAGCACCAAGAATGGGAACGGCTGGGGCAAGGCTGAAGCACCGCAGCGGCGATTCTTCGCGTACTCTTGCCGCGATGGCGGAGAAGCTCGGCTTTCTAGATCAGATGCTGTGGGGCAAATGGGCGGATCGCGCGGCGATCAACCGCAATGCCGAGGACCTGTCGAATGTCGAAGCGGACGTGACCGCGCTCCGCACGCTCGTGCAGCGCCAGGCCGCCGAGATCACGCAGCTGCGCGCGATGTTCATGGGCATGGTCGAGGTGCTTCATCAGCGCGGCAGCCTCGACGAGACAGAGCTCGAGAGCGCGGTGAAGGCGGCGTTCCTCAAACTGTCGCCACCGCCACCCGAGCCGAAGCCCAGCGCGAGCGATCCGTACCGCGGAATCGCCACGAGCGAGCCCACGGCCGAGGCGATCGAGGCTGCAAAGGCGCTCCTCGCGACCGCGCAGAAGCATCATTTCGGCAAACGCTTCGACGACGCCCGTGCGGTGTACCAGCAGATCATCGATCAGTACGCCGACACGAAGCAGGCAGCGACGGCACGCCAGCAGCTCGAGAATCTACGCAAGGCGTGATGTTGCACTTAGTGGCAGACACACTTCGCCGATTCGACGATTCCACCATCGCACGGTAGGCCGTGAACGACGACACACTCGCCGTCGTCGGCGGGGATGCCGCGCCGCAATCCATCCGGTAGCACGAGCATGTTCGTGCACCACTCGTAGCAATCGACTACGTAGGGATGCCCGATGTCGTGTTCGTGCGTGTGACACACGTTCTTTCCCGGATTGGATTCGATGAGAGTTCCGTCGTTCTGGCAGAACTCGCCGAAGTTGCGACCCGGCACCGCGAAGGTAGAGCACGTGTCGTCGGTGAATTCGATGTGACAGCCGGCGACCTCTGGATCGACGCCGTCGGTGTCGGCCCAGAACGAATCCGTTCCGCCTCCCAAATCGAGCTCGATCGTTCCACCGCCTTCGGGGTCCTCGTCATTCGTGTCGAGATTCGTGTCGTTGTCGGAGCAAGCCGCAGACACGAGGCCAAGACACGCTACGAACACGATCGAATGCTGTTGGGTCATGGGAGGCTCTCCTCGGGCAGTTCTCCCTAACCATGATGCTGACGCGATGCCGGACAATCCTCCTCACGTCGGCATCTCCCCGAGAGCGCGCGTTGTGACTGCGTACGACGACCGCAGTACGCGACGTGGTCGCGCCGCGCCACGTCGCAGCGCGACTACCGCTCAGAGCGCGTGGCGCTGAAGGAACGCGTCGATCGCGGCGTGCACTTCGTGCGGCTTCTCGACTTGCACGAGGTGCGAGTGGCCGGGGAACACGACGAGCTCGCTGTTCGGGATTGCGCGGTGCATGCGTTCGGCGGTCGCGACGGGCGTCAGCTGGTCTTTGTCACCCGCGATGATCAGCGTCGGCACGGTGATCGTCGGCAGCACGTCCCACGCGCTGTGCTCGAAGTAGCTCGCCGTGATCGCGCCGATCACCTCGGGCGCAAGCGCGCCGGCATGCGCGAACAGGTGCTGCAGTACCTCGTCCGGACACGCGTCGCGATGCGCGCCGCCGCTGAGATACGCGAGCTCGCAGGCGAGCTTCGTGCCTTGCTTCGAGCGCAAGAACGACAGCACGGGCTCGGCGAGAAAGCGCGTCGACGCCATGCCGCGCACGACGTCCGCCGCGAAGCGACGCACGAGCGGCGACGACGACACGCGATCGAGCGGGTGGCCGGCCGTGCCGCAGATCAGCACGAGCGCGCGGACGGCGTCGCGATGCGCGCGCCACAGCTCGAGCGCGACCTGCACGCCGAACGAGAGGCCGACCACGATGCTCGGCGGCAGCTCGGCGGCGCGCATGACGGCATACGCGTCCTCGGCGAAGTGCGGGATGGTGACCGTGGCCGGATCGCGTGGCGCCGGACGGCCGCCATGCCCGCGGTATTCCCACGACACGACCGGCCGCTTCGCGGCGTAGTACGGGGTGAAGAACTGCCAGTGCTCGATCGACGAGACGAGCCCGTGCACCGTGATGAGCGGTGTCGCGCCGGGCGCGCCGTGGATGCGATAGGCGACCGTTTCGCCGTCGCTGGCGTACGCGAGCCGGGTCACGTCACTTGACGACGAACGTCGACGACGTCGAGCCGACGTTACCGGCCGAGTCGGCGACGCGCACCGCGAGCGTGTGAGTGCCGCGCGACAGGCCCGTCGGCAGATCGATGCGCAGATCCTCGGTGAGGTCGTCGAACAGGCCGTCGGCGGTCGTGCCGAGCTGCCACGGCTGATCGTCGACCGAGAACGCCATCTCGGCAATCGTCGAGATCTGGTCGGTGGCGCGGGCAGTGGCGCCGCCCTTGCCGACGTTGATCTGCAGGCCATCGATCGTCGGGCGCGTGTTGTCGATCGCGAACAGCGTCGACATCTTGCTCGACTGTAGCGCGCGGTCGGGCGAGTTCGCCGCTTGGTCCGAGGCCGTCACGCGCAGCTTGTACCAGCCGTCGGGGTACGTCTCGGTGTTCCACTCCCACGACGTGGCGGTGAGCGGCGCCTTGCCGGTCTGCAGCGGGCGCCAGTTCGCTTCGCCGTCGCGGCGTGCTTCGAGCGTGTAGACGGTGTCATCGTTGTCGGGGTTTTCGACCTTCCACTTGACCTTGAGGATCGGGCTGCGCGCCTTCGCCGCGAGGTCTTTGAGCGTGGGCAGGTTTTCCTTCGACGACGGCTCGACCGTGATCTCCTGGACGTCGGTCGCGCTGTTCTGCGGCACGTAGAATGACGACACGCGACGCACGCGTGCGTCATCGTCCTCGAGTGCGGCGCGGAACTGCAGGTAGCGGCCGGGCGGCGAGGTGATCTTGCCGCCGTCGACACCACCGCCGAGCTTGCCGATCTGCGACGGCGAGGCCCAGTCGGACCAGCCGACGCCGGGCTTCGCGGTGTTGCCGCTGCGGGTCTCGATCTTGACCTTGCCCTGCGCGATCCAGGTGAGCTTGCCGAAGCGCGCGACGGCTTTCGCGTCGAGCACGTCGCTCATGTACTTGGCTTGCGATGCGCGGCCGGTGGCGCGGTAGAGCGCCGCGGCGTCGTCGGTCGTGAAGCCGAGCAGGTTCTTCTCGAACCAGAGCTGGCTGACCGCGCGCTCGTCGACGTCGAAGGCGGTGCCGACGGAGTCATCGTTGTCGACCATGTACACGCGGCCCTTGTCGGCGGCGCCGGCGTAGATCGTGCCATCCGGCGCGACCGCGACCGACGTGAAGTACGTCGCCGTCAGCGCGTGAAGTTGATCGAGGCGACCGTCACCGCCGACGCGGAACAGCGCGCCTTTACCTTTCTTGGCACCCTTGCGACCGAGGTCGGTGACCGGGGTCGGATCCTTGTCGGCGCCCGGCTTGCTGCCGACGTCGGGCGCCTTCGCAGCCTGGCCTTTCGCAGCCGACGGCTTCTCGGCAGCCTCGACCTGGGTCGTCGTCTTGCCGGTCGGCGGCGGCGTCTCGGCGAGATCGTTCGCGGCGACCACGACGCCCGTGCGATACGGCGCGATCGCGGTGACTTCGTTACCCGCGAAGTCGGCCATCGCGCGCGTCTTGCCGTCCTTCGGATCGTAGCGGAACACGAGCGCGCGCTCCGACGTGCCCATCCAGACCGCGCCGTCGCTCGTGACGGTCAGCGCGGTGATGCGCTTGTCTTCGGAGTCGAACACTTCCTTCGCGCTGTTGCCGGTGATCGCGAACAGCTTGCCCGACGGGCCCGTGCCCGCGTAGACCGTGTTGCCCGCGGCGGCGAGCGACCAGATCGTCTCGACGTCCTTGAGCGCGGGGCCGGCAGTCGCTTTGCCCTTCGAATCGATCTTCCAGATCTTCGAGCCGGGCATCGCGCCCGCCCAGATCGTGCCGTCACTCGTTTGCGCGAGCGAGACGACTGCGATCGCGCCGTCGAGCTTCGCGAACGGTTTCGCGCTCTCGCCGACCTTGTAGATCGTGCCGTTCGCGTCGGAGCCGAGCAGCACCGAGCCGTCGTTCAGGCGCAGCGCGGACCAGATCGCGTCGCCTTCGAGCTTCACGCGCTTGGTGTCCCAGCCGGGACGCACCTCGCCAGTCGAGGTGATGAATGCACTCGCCGCGTCACCCGCGTCGAATTGCTGATAGGTCTCGACGGTCCACGTCGCGGTAACAACCGCGTCTGCACGGAGCGCGAGCAGGCACAGAGGCACTCCCAACCAGAGTCGCTTCACAGATGTCTCCTGACTTATTTCGTCGTCGCGCGGACGCGCACGAGCATCGAGGCCGAACCGTTCACCACGCGCTTGGCCGGAGCCACGGTGCGTACGAGCGGTTTGTAGGATTGTGCGCGCTGCGTGTGGCTCTGCGGATGCAGCTTGTCCATCGCGCTCGCGGGAAGATCTTTGACGAGCTTGCCTTCGAGCGCGACGCCCTCATCGGCAGGGTAGATCGTTGTCGCCCAGACGTTGCCGGGCAGCAGCTTGCGGAATGCAGAGAGCAGCGACGGCAGATCGGTCGGCGGCGCTGCGTCGAGCTTCGCGCTGTCACCGGCGGTGACTTCGAGCTGGACGATGCTGCCTGCGAGCGCCGGCGGCACGTCGACCGGAACCTCCTCGACGATGTCCTTGCCGTCCCACGTCGAGAGCAGCACTTGCACCGTGTTGCGACCGACCGCGAGGTCGCCGCTCGGCACTTTGATCTCCTTGATGTCGCCGTAGTTCGCTTCGAAGCGGAGGTCGACCTTGATGTCGACGCTCTCGACCTGGACCGGCGCGTACGGGTTCAGCATCAGGGGCACGAGCACGCGCAGGCCGCGCACCGCGCCCATCACCGAGCTCGCACCGTCGTTCGCGTAGAGATAGTCGGTGAACTCGATCGGCTGGCCGCCCTTGATCTTGACCGTCGACTCGACCTTCGCGGTCACGTCGTCGCGATCGGGCAGGTAGTAGTTGACCGCGTTCATCAGGGCTGCGCCCGTGATCGCCGGCGTGAGGAACTTGTTGTCGAGCACCTCGACGTTGAACTGCCCCTTCTCGCTGTGCTTGCCGGCGGCGGTGACGATCGAGATCGAGACCGGAATCGGCGGCGTGCGGAGGTTCGTGTCGGCGGCGATCGCAGCCTGCCGGTCCTGCGTGAGCGAGCCGATTTCTTTGATCGGCGACGCGAGCACGAACGCGCTCATCGCCGATGGCACCACCGTGTGAACGGTCGACGTCGCGACCGGCGCGTAGGTCTCGCCGGTCTGGAACATCGGGTGACCGAACGCGAGGATGTTGTTGCCGTCGACGTACGAGACGGTGCCGGTTGCCGCCGCCGACATATCGCCGCGGATCAGCTGCACCGCGATCGATCCGCCCATTTCGAACTTCGATGGACCGATCTCCGGCGACTGGCCGGTCGACGTGCCGCCGGTACCGCCTGCACGAACCGGCACGATGTTCGATTGGCCGAACAGTTTCTCGAGCTGATTGAATGCCGGCGCCGAGAAACCGGAGACCGCGAGTGGCACCGACGCGGTCATCACGCCGCCTTCGGTTTCTGTCGGCTGTGGAACCGGTGCGGGCAGCGGTGCGCTGAGCAGCCAGCTCTTGTGGCGCGGGCCGAGCGCATCCATCGCGGCCTGTGGATCGACGGTTGGCGCGAGGCGCTTCCAATCGGACATCGATGCCGCGGGCTGCTGGACGATCTTGGGACCGCCACCTTTCTGGGCGACCGCATTCGCGCGGCGAGGCGTGCCGCCTTCGCGCTTCATGTACTCGATCGGCGTGCAGCCACCGAGCGAGACCTTGTTGAAGCGGAAGCCGTACGAGAACGCGCAGACAAGCTTGTCATCAATGTAGAGCGGGCTGCCCGACATGCCTTGCCAGAAGCCCGTGACCGCGAGCTTCTTGTCGTCGCTCTTGACCAGGATGATGTCCTGCTTCGGCAAGAAGTTGTGCACGACCGAGACGACCTCGAACGTGAACCGCTCCGGCTTCGTGCCGGACATCGTGGTGAGACCGTAGCCGGTCTGGCCGGCTTTCACTTTTTCGAGGGGGTATGTGTCTGGGCCTGCGAGTGCGCTCGCAGACAGCGCCAAACAAGCACCCAGGACCGCGGCTCCAAGCCGCATGTGTCCACGCATGTTCAACAAAGATACGCGGCACTTCTGCGTTCTGCCAGTGTGGGAAGCGGCCGCGGAGGTGCGGAAAATTAGCGACAACTGTGTCAGCTCTTGCGTCGGTTTTTTCTGACTAGTGTCTAGTCGTTGACAGGGTGATCTCCACCGGATCCATCGGGTTTGCCAGGAGTTACACCAAAGGTCCGACCCCGGCACGACCTCTGCACAAAGCGGCGGGCACACGGAGGACGTCAATGTCGAATTTCGTCGAAACCTGGAAAGGCATCGCAACTGCCCTTGGCCGCTCGGAGCGTTGGTGTCGGTATATGGCCCGGCGCGGAGCGGACCCGCTTCCGGTGTTCAAGGTCGGCGGCATCGTTCGGCTGAACAACAATGATCTCGAGGACTGGCTGTCTCGCCAGCGCGATCGCTCGATGCGTGGCCCGTCGCCTGAGGACGTGGCGCTCCGCTTGATCGCCTGATCTAGTCGCGTGCTATAGAGCGCGCGGCATGACTCGCCCTTTGTCTGACCTGCGCGGGCCGGTCCGCGCGTTGTTCTCGGATGTTGACGGGACGATGACGACCGGCGATCGCATCGAGGCCGCGACCTATGAGGCCCTCGAGCGAGTGGGTGAGGCGGGAGTTCCGGTGATCATGGTGACCGGCCGGCCTGCGGGCTTCGGTCACGCGTTCATGAAGATGACGCCGGTGTTGGCGTGTGTCGCTGAAAACGGCGGCGTCATGTTCGTGCGCGAAGGGCGTAAGTTGGTCAAGTCGTACGGTGTGCCGGCAGCGAGCTTGCCCGAGTGGCGGCGTCGCATGAACGACATCGCCGTCGATGTGATGTCGAAGGTGCCGGGAGCGCGACTATCGAGCGACTCGAAATATCGCGAGGTCGATCTGGCGATCGACTGGAACGAAGAGGTCCAGCTGTCGCGCGACGACGCCGAGACCTGTGTCCAGATGATCCAGAAAGCGGGCTTCGCGGCAGTGCGGTCGAGCGTGCACGTCAACTTCGGACCGCCGCACTTCGACAAGCTAAGCGCCTGTCAGCAGGTCGTACGTCGCGTGCTCGGCGGCGATATGAGCGATCTCGCACCGTACGTGTACGTAGGCGACGCGCTCAACGATGCGCCGATGTTCCACGGTTTTCCGACGAGCGTCGGCGTTGCGAACGTTCGCACGTGGTGGGACGAGCTCGCTCACAAACCAGCGTTCATCACCGAGCGCCCAGAGGGCGCCGGTCTGCGCGAGCTTGTCGAGCACTTGCTGTCGCTGTGACACCGGCCGAGGTCATCGAGCGCGTGTTCACGAGCGCGAACCCGACGACGGGCTCGCAGCCGCCGCCGGCCATGGCATGGGTCGTGTTCGCACATGGCACCGCGTTCTTCACCGCGCCGAGCGACGACCTGCC
>DASUFX010000070.1:0-12214 GCA_036274355.1 Kofleriaceae bacterium
GGACTTGATCGATCTCGTGCGCGTCGACCGCGGGCTGGCAAAGGGCGAGCGGCGATTTCCGAAGAAGGACACCTGTCTCGCGATCTACTCGCGCACCGTCAACGCGCGCACGCAGCTCGAGACCGTGCTCGCCGAGTCGTATCCGTGGTGTCGCGAGCACGCCGCCGCGCTGCGCACGCTGTTCGCAGCGTACGTCGACGAAAAGCTCGCCCGTCACGTGCTCGACTACGATGATTTGTTGCTGTGGTGGTGGCACGCGATGAGCGAGCCCGAGCTCGCGCAGGCGATTCGCAGCCGCTTCGATCACGTGCTCGTCGACGAGTACCAGGACACGAACGCGCTGCAGGCCGAGATCGTGGTCGCGCTCGCACCGAGCGGCAAAGGCGTGACCGCGGTCGGCGACGACGCGCAGGCGATCTATTCGTTCCGCGCAGCAACCGTCCACAACATCCTCGACTTCCCGAAGGTGTTCGCGACACCGGCGCGCGTCGTGCCGCTCGAAGAAAACTATCGGTCGACGGTGCCGATCCTCGCCGCGTCGAACGCGGTGATCGAGCGCGCGCCGCAGCGCTACGCGAAGCACCTGCGCTCGCAGCGCCCGAGCGAAGAACGCCCTACCCTCGCGATCGTCGACGACGAGCTCGCCGAGATCGACTACGTGATCGAGAAAGTACTCGCGTATCGCGAGGCCGGCATCTTGCTCCGCGAGCAGGCCGTGCTGATGCGCGCCGCTCACCATGCTGATCTGCTCGAGCTCGAGCTCGGCCGCCGCCGCATTCCGTACGTGAAGTACGGCGGCCTCAAGTTCCTCGAAGCCGCACACGTCAAGGATCTGCTCGGCATCCTTCGGTGGGCGGAAAACCCGGTCGATCCGATCGCCGGCTTTCGCACCGCACAGCTCGTGCCGGGCGTCGGGCCGGCGTTCGCCCGCCGCGCCGTCGATGCCGTCGTCGCCGGAGGACCGGCGACGACGGGATCAATGACACGGGGTCGCTCCGGTGCAACGCCGTCGCTCGGCGCGCTCGCCGAGCTCAAGCCGCCCGCCGCCGCACGCACTGCATGGCCTGCGCTGTGCGAGCTGCTGCTCGCTCTCGCGAACCCGCAGACGCCATGGCCCGGCCAGATCGGCCGCGTGCGCCAGTTCTACGAGCCGCTACTCGTCGAGCGCTACGACGGCGTCGAAGCACGACTCGGCGATCTCGCGCAGCTCGAGGCGATCGGCGGCACGTATCCGGCGCGCGGCGGATTCCTCGACGATCTCACGCTCGATCCGCCGAGCGTCACCGGCGACTACGCCGGGCCACCGGTCATCGATGAAGACTGGCTCGTGCTGTCGACGATCCACTCCGCAAAAGGCCAGGAGTGGAAGTCGGTGTTCATCCTCGACATCATCGACGGCCGCATGCCCTCGGACCTCGCGGTCGGCACGCCCGATCAGATTGATGAAGAGCGCCGGCTGCTCTACGTCGCGATGACCCGCGCGCGCGATCACCTGCACCTCGTCCAGCCGCTGCGCATGTTCATCGAGAAGCAGCACCGGCACGGCGATCGTCACGTCTACGCGCCGCGCACGCGGTTCATCCCCGACGCGATCCTCGATCGCTTCGAGCGCGTCGTTCGCGGCCGTGGCGTCGCGAGCGTACCGGGAGTCGATCCACCGGCGACCACCGTCGATGTCGCCTCACGGTTGCGTGCGATGTGGTGACCGGGTACCACTGCGGGCAATGGCCGACTCGGATCCACGCGTCGAGAGCAAGATGGGCCGCCTGCTCGTTCCGATCTTTCTCATCGTATTCGCGGCGGCGGTCGGCATCATGATCTGGGCCGTCGTGACGATGTAGCGAGTAGGATGCGCGCGTGACGACGATCCAGGTAGCTGGCCAGCCGATGCGGGTGAGCGTGCGCACGCCGAGCGCGTCCACGAACTGCGGCGTCGTCGTGATGATTCACGGCCCCGGGCTCGATGCGTTCATCGAGAAGCAAGTCGAGCTGCTCGCCGCGCACGGCTTCATCGCTGCATCGGCGGATCTATTTCATCGCCAGCCCGACGACGGCACCGACACGATGACGAAGGTAAGCCGCCTGCGCGATCGCGAGATCATCGAGGACGTCGATGCGCTGGTCGCGCACATGCGCGAGCTCGGAGCCGAGCGCCTCGCCGTGATCGGCTTCTGCATGGGCGGCCGCAACACGTACTTGCTCGCAGGCGCACGGCCCGCGCTGTGGACCTGTGCCGGCGTGTTCTACGGCGGCAACATCATGAAGCCGTGGGGCGATGGCCCCTCGCCGTTCGCCCGCACCGGCCAGATCGCGTGCCCGATGATCGGCTTCTTCGGCAACGACGACACGAATCCGTCACCCGACGATGTCACGACGATCGACGCCGAGCTGAGCCGGCTCGGGAAGCCGCACGTCTTCCATCGCTATGACGGCGCCGGCCACGCGTTCCTGAACTTCACGAACCCCGAGCGGCATCGGCCGGCACAAGCCGCCGACGCGTGGGCGAAACTTGTCGCGTTTCTCGACGACCAATTCGCGACATCGAATGTTGCTCGCTAATGCAGTGGAAGCTCGCGTAGCCACCCTTCTCGTTGCGAACCGCGACGCGCTCCGACGACGTTCTCGCTAACTGCTCATAACCGTTTGCACGGTCGATGGCGCAGCCGTTGCCTATGGCGCGGCCGTGCGCTTCGCTTCGCTTAGCTTGGTTCCTCTGGTGTTGGGTGGCTGTCTGGACTTTGCCGGATCGGATGCGTCCGACAACGACCTGACGTCGGTCGGCGGCAACGAGTACGTCATCGACTTCGACGGCTTCGTCGATGTCACGCCCGGCGCGTCGGACGACGTCGTCAAAGACGCCATCCACCGCCAGCTCAAGAGCGCGCTCGGCGCGCTGCGCGAGCAAGGCATCGGCGTGTCGGATCGCGACGCGATTCGCAATCTGGCGAACCCGACGCTCGTGCGCTCGCACTTCGATGTCGTGCGCACCGACGGCACCGTCTCGCATTCGCTCGATCGCGTGCGCTACCACTATCACGACCAGGCGCTGTGCGAGAAAGGTCGCTGCACCGGCAGCACGGTCGACATCACGCTGCTGTTCGGCGACTTCGTCGCGCGCGCCAGCGAGCTGATTCCGCTGTGCTCCGACGATCAGAGCACGGAGCCCGACTCGCTCTGGTACCACTACCAGCCGAACATTGCGTCCTGTAAAGCCGCAATCGTCGCGGAGCAACGAGCGATCGATCACGACCGCGCGACACTCGCCGACATGACGGCGCAGATCACGGCGAACGATGCCGACCGCCGGTTCTTGCCGACGCGCGCGTCGCTCGCGTCCGTCACCGCCGCGCCCGACTTGTGGCCCGAGCACGATCAGCTGTGGGGCTTCGCCGGCGATTCTGCGCGCACGAAGCTCGTCGTCTACTCGTTCTTCGGCGTCGACAGCGATGAAAGCAAGCCGAGTGACCTCGGCCTCGTCGAGTACCTCCGCTTCGAGCGCGAGCTGCGCAAGCGGATGCCGAAGCTACGCGTCACCGAGACGAACCCGAATGCATGGCTGCTCGACTTCTACATTGGCGGCCAGAAGGTGCCGAACGTGACGTGGGATGACGTCGAGCGCTGGGTCGTCGATGGCACGGGATTCCCCGCGCTCGTCGGCAACGACGCCACGAAGAAGGCGGAGCTACTCCGCCAGGTCGTCACCAACTTCTCGGAGCGCTGGATCGTATGGAGCGCCCCGATCACGGTCACGCGCAACGGCGAGCAACGCACGATGACCGTCGAAGTCCGCACGTGGCACGGCTGGGAGGACGGCAGCCCCGACATCCGCTTGCACGCGCGCTGGCGCTACCTCGAAGCGTTCTGGCACGCCGACGTATTCGCGTACACCGGGCACAGCCACTTCGGTCACGGACCGCTCGAGCCGTGGGAGTACAGCGGCTCGAACTTCCCGGATCGCTACCAGACGATGCTGATCAACTCGTGCCTGTCGTTCAACTACTACGACGAAGACTTCCTACGCATGCACCCAGGTGGCAGCACGAAGCTCGACGTTGTCGTCAACGGTCTGCCCGCGTACTGGCAGGGCATGGGCCAAGCGACTGCCGCATACGTCGCTGGTGTCACCGGTGGCTCGCAGTCGTGGCGTCAGCTACTGACGGCGATGCGCGTGAACCTGCCATGGCAGACCGGCTACGATCCGATGCGCGCCGTCAACGGCGAGCTCGACAATCAGTTCAAGCCGCAGAGCGGCGCGATCACGATCGTCGACTAGACGCGCTTACCTGCGTATGTGAATTCGGGAGGTCGACCGCGTCGGATATCGCTGATGTTCGAGATCGGCGTCAGCTCGTGGTCCTTGAACACCACGTGGTCCTCGCCGTCCCACTTGATGATTTCCTGCACCCGATCTTCGAACGTTCGTCCGTCGGTCAGGATCACCATCATCGGCCGGCGCATCATGGCCGATTCTTCGAGCATATCGATCACGTCTCCGACGTCGAGTCGATGTCCCATTGGAACCTCCTACCGTGAAGCGTCCCAGTGCGACTCGTTCACGGCAAGCGTGCGCCGTCGTCACATCAGGAGAGCAGCGTTAGCAATACTCCGTCACGGCACGCCGCCGCCCTACCCACCCGAAAGCTGGGCAACACCCGAGCTCCGCCGGGGGTAGAACGCTACCCCCGGCGAGCCACGCCCGCCGCCCTACTGCTGGCCGTTGAAGTTCGTGAAGTTCTCGATCGCGCCAATCATCGTCTGCGAGTTGATCTTCGCGTTGTTGAGCTCCGGCTGCTCGATCCAGTACTGGTCGATCGTCGGGCCCGGACCACGCGGAACCGGCGGATCGGTGTCGACGTTGCCGGCGAAGAGCGACTGAAAACCGGCGTGGCCCGCTGTCTGCGCTGCGAACGAGTTGAGCATGACGCCCTTGAAGTTGACGCCTTCCGCGCCCTTCTTGACGAGCCAGATGTGGCCCACGAAGTTCGTGTTCCAGACGACGAACGCCAGGAACTGTGGGTTGCCGTTCGAATCGGGCGGAGCGCCTTTCACGAGCACGGACGTGTTCGTGATCGTCACTGGCGGATTCCCGTACGTCGTCGGCCAGATGCTGGCATTGGTCGCTGTCCCCGGATCCCAGTCTTCGGTCTCCTTGCCGACCAAGTAGCTCTCCGTTTGCGACGTTTGCGGGTCAGCCCCTTGAACCGCACAGCCGGAGATCGTTGCGCCGAGAAATAGAATCGAACAACTCGCCAGTCTCATGTCCACCTCTGCTGCGTTTGAGCTCACAGAGAGGAGTCAACGAGCCCTGTGAATGTGACGGGCGCGCGCGAACTTTTTTCGCCTTTGGAGTCGAGACCTTGCGCTATTCGAACACGATCACGTCGCGCACCCAGTCGCCACGGTGCTGAGCTAGCCACGCGACACGCGCGTCACGAACCGCGATCGCGGCCGCTGCACCGCCACGGATGCGAGCCCGCACGTCGTCGAAGAATGCGTTCGCGTCGGCATCCGGGATCGGTGACGCCGAAGCGATCACCGCCCGCGCACCGGCGTAGACGAACGCCGTAGGCAGACTCCAGGTCGCATGCCACACCGGCGCGGCCTGGGACGCGCGACACGCTGCCAGGATCACGAGCGGGCTCGCTGTGAATTTTGCCTTGCGCACGTCGGCCACGGTGAGCGCGTAGCGGCCATCGGACTCCGGTGACAGCGCGAGAAACGATGCTTCCGGCTGTGCGGCATCGACGAGTCCATGCGCATTGATCACGACTTCACCAGCCGACGCGATCGCAGCGAGCACGCGTGACGGCGTCGCTGCCGCACCGCTGATCGTCTCGTCAGCGCCGGTCTGCCAAGTGCCGAGGCGCGGCAACTCCAGGCCAGCGGGCGGCTCGACATTCGCGACCACGAGCGATCGCTTCGCAGCGGGCGCGATGGGGCTCGGACGGTGCGCGAGGTAACGCCATGCGATCTTGTCACCGAGTATGCGCGCCATGCCATGCACCGGCGGTCGCGCGATCACATCCACTTCCTTGCAGGTCGCGAGCGCAGCGGTGATCTCGGCGGGCACCAGCGTCGCCGGATCGATCTGGGGCACAGTCCGCGTTTCGTCGTGGTGCACATGCACCGCGCCGGCGGCATCGCGCGCGACGAACGCCTGGTGACGATCTTCGACGACGGCACCGAACACGCACGTCGTAGGAACCGTCAACCCTTGTTCAGCTGCCAGCATCGCGAGCGCCTTGGCACCGTCGCCGCGTTTCGCAGCCGCGACGGCGAGCACTGCATAGCTGTAGGCCGCCATCTTGCGCGCTTCCAACGCCGTCGCGGGTTGCGCGTTCGCTGCAGCGATCGCGCGCTCGAGCAACGCTTCGCCTGCGGGCGGATCGCTCTCGATGATCGCGCGACCCTCGATATGATCGAGGATGAGCTGGTCCGTCGCCGTCGCCCGCTTGTCTGCACGCACTGCCGCGATGTCTTCGCGCAGCTTCGCGACGTCCGCCGGCGTTGCAAGCTCCGCCCGAACAAAGAGCTGCTGCGCCGCTTGCCCTGGCGTCTTCGGTTTCGCGCACGCAGGACCCGCGAGCTCGCGACGGGCGGCATCGAATTCGAGCCGATTGATGAGCACGGTCGCGCGCTGGGTCCGCCCCCACTCGTCGCTCTGGCACCGCTCGAGTGCATTGGATGGGGGAACGCGCAAAACGGTCTCCCCGTTGTACGCGCGTAACAGCGGTAGGCCGCTGCCGGTCGCATCATCGCCGAGCACCGCGAGTCGCGCGAGCTGGGGCAGTAATCCGACGCCGAGCCACCACTCATTTGACGCACGCGCTGCTGCCCAGGCTGCTTCGAGTGTGGCCCGCGCTTCGGGCAACCGTTGCCATTTCAGGTAGAGCTCGCCGAGGTTGCCCTGGAGCTGGATGCAGCGGTACGCCGGTGCGCCCGGCGCTTTGCACCGCTCCTTCCCGCGCACGAGGATCGCTTCCGCCCCCATGAGGTCGTTCGCGCCTGTCGCGGCCTGCGCCTGCTGTGACAGACCGAGGAGCTGCATCCACGGATCGGGAGACGCCGCCGCGAGCTTCGCGAACTCCGCGAGCTCGGATGCATTGACGCGAACGCGATCGTCGGACGTCTTGAGCAGCACGCCGAGTAGCAGATCATCGGCGCGTGCAGCGCGCAGGTTCGCCAGCAGCTGTGCGCGTGTGGCACCTCTCGGCACTGGCGGCACATCCGCCTGGTTCTGCAATTGCTGCTGCTCGACCGCGAGCGCGCGGATGATCTGCGCATATGCCGTCGAGAGCTCGGGATGCAGACCTGTCTTGGCACGCGCGATCGCGTCCATCATCGCCGTGTCGCGGTCCGCTTCGTCGATCGCCTTCGCGAGCGGCGCCAGCTTGTCGAGTGCCTCCGGCGTCGCAGCCGAGCGAATCGCGTCGTACGTGATGCCGCGAGCGAGCCCCGGCTGCGCGCGTGCATCGTCTAGCGAGACCGTCAACTCGCCACGAGCGAGGTCGGCGCCCGCCTTCACGAGACGAGTGAAGCGTTCCACGCTGACGTCGGCTTCTGCATCGATCGCTTTCGCGCGCTGCGTCGCCTCGTCGGCCCATCCGGGCTCGCCGAGCTTGGCGACGGTGCGGAACGCCTCCGCCGCACTGCGCACGAGGCCGAGGTCACGCAGTGCGAGTGCACGGTTCCAAAGCGCCGCACCGTGTTGGGGCGCTTTCTCCATCGCACGATCGACGAGCGCGAGCGCTACAGCCGGTTGACCGTCGCCGAGCGCGATCGCCGCGCGATCGACGAGCACGTCCGGGGTCTCGCCAACCTTCTCGAGATACGTCGCCGCGCGCTTGCGATCACCCTCGAGCAACGCGAGCACGCCGATGCCGTGGTTGTCGCCGCGCTTCTCGAGCTCGGCGAGCGCGGCCAGCCCGACCTGCTCGTGCTTCACGTCGCCGCGCGGCACGTCGTATTCGCGATACTTCGCCGCGGCATCCCACGTGACGCGCGCCTCGGTCATCCGTTTCGGTGCCAGCACGATCGCGACTTGCTCCGGCTTGTCGACCGGCGGGTGCTTGCGCGTCGCGAGGAAGATCACGACCGCCGCCGCCATCGCAACAACAGCAGCGACGAGCTGGACGTTGCGCTTGCGGTACCACGCGATCGACACCACCTGCCCGCGTTTCGCCGCGACATCGCCAACTGCAGCATCCAGCTGCATGATGTCGGCGAGCTCGGCTTGGCAGTGCGCGCAGGTTGCGAGGTGCTCGCGCGCTGCCTCGGCCTCGGCGGGCGATAGCTCGCCATCGGCGAGCAGGTGCGTGCGTTCGGTTTGACCGCAGTCCGTCATGACAGTCCCTCGAGCAGGATCTCTTTGAGCTTCTTGCGTGCGCGAATGAGCCGCGTCCCGACCGTATTCTTCGGGATGCCGAGCTCGCGTGCGATGTCGTCGTACGAGAGGCCAGACGCATGCAGCTCGTACACGCTGCGAAACTCCGCGCCGATGCGATCGAGCGCGGTACGAATCTCGGCCTGCGTCACGTTCGCCCACGCCGGTGGGGCCACTGGTTCGGGCGTCGCGACCTGGAGATTCTCGATGCCCTCGGTCTGTGGCGCTCGCTTCGCCTTGCGACAGCGATCGATGAACAGGTTGTTCATGATCGCGGCGAGCCAGCTGCGCAGGTTGCCGCGATCGTCGTACCGCTCGAGCGAGCGCAGCGCGCGCTCGTACGTCTCCTGCACGAGGTCGTCTGCGTCAGCGGTGTTGGCACATAGCCGTCGCGCGATCGCGGTGAGCACGGCCTCGTGCTCGCGCACCTCCCGGGCGAACGCTTGCTCCCGAACCATCGTCGCGGGGGCACGGTCCCATGCGGCAACTGCGACGGTCAAGTCACCTCCTTCGTCTGGGTAACGACGGGGGGCGACGATCTTCCCGAGCTACTCGCCGATTCGTTCGGCGACCAGCTTCTTGAGCCGCTGCTTCACCCGCTCGAACTGCTTGCGAAGTGCGGCGGCACTACGCGTCGTCTCCTCGATGGTCGCGTCCTCGCCGAGTATCACCTGCGCGATGTCACGCCACTCGAGCTTGCGATCGACGCGCAGGACGAGCAGCGTCTGATCATCTTCGTCGAGCTCGCGACGGATCTCCGCGTAGACATTGTTGAGCTGCCGCTCCGCGCGCGAGCGCGTGCTCCACGCGGCGCTGACCGCCATCCCGAGCGATGGCACTTGCGACACGAGAACCTCGTGCTTGTGCCGCGCGCCACTGCGCACGCGCGCCGCGGCTTGGCGGGCGAGCATGTAACACCACGCGCGCACCGAGCACCGCGCATCGAAGCTCGGCAAGCTGCGCCACAGCTGCTCCGACATCCGCGAGAACGCATCGTGTGCATCCGCTTCGCTGCGCAGCGTGCCATTGAGCCAGCCGATCAGCTCCGGACCATATGCGCGGATCGCCGCGACCGTCGCGCCGTCGTGATCGCGGCGCAGGATGCGCATGCGCACTTCGGCGTCATCGGAGAGGAGCGGTGATGGCTCGCTCATGGCGGACACAGCTCGTGTTGATCGAAGCGCGCGACGAGCTCGCTCGAAGGTTTGTCGTCGATCATCGAGCCCGAGAAGTCGGTGCGCCATTGCGCCGTTGGCAGGTTCGCGTACGACCATCGCCCGCTGAGCTGGAGCTTGTGCGCGCTGTGCGTGAACCACAGCTGCAACGGCCCGCCATCCTCGGGCCCACGGCGGCTCGGCAACTCGCACCACTGACCGAGGAAGAGACCGTCTTCGTAATGCCCCATTACGATCCCCGAGTCGTGCGTGTACACGCCGTACGCGGTGCCGTCGGCCGCCACTTTGAGATCGAGCGTGCCGTAGGAGGTCGACCACAGCCCCGACACCTCGCCTGCCGTCGGCTCGCCGACTTTCGGCTGCGAGTGGTCGACCCAGTTCGTGTCGCCGGTCGCGATCGCTGCTGCAGCGACCACAGCGCCCGCGGCGATCGCGCCGAGCCGCCGGCGTTGCGCACGATCGAGTGCACGCGCACCAGCCGCGCGAGCGAGTGCTTGCCGGAACTGCCCCGCAGACTCGTGACGCTGCGCTGGGTCTGCCGACAGCGCTTGCGCGAGCACCGTGCGCACTGCCGGTGGAGCATCGAGTGCCGACACCGAATGCGACGCGTCGCGATCGACGGGACGATGCCCGGTAAGGCACTCGACCAGCAGCAGCGCCGCGGCCCACACGTCGGTGCGCGCATCCTGCACGCCGCCGTCGCGCTGCTCGGGCGCCATGTATCCCGGCGTGCCCGCCGCGCGCGTGACCGGTCCCGGCGAGGTATCGAGCGAGAGCGCGACGCCGAAGTCGAGCACCTTCACACGCTCGTCGCCGGTCACGAACACGTTGTGCGGCTTCAGATCGCGATGCAGCACGCCGCGCTCGTGCGCGAACGCGAGCGCACCGAGCACACCGTCGAGCATTACCAGTGCTTCGGCGACCGGCAGCTTGCCGCGCCGGGCCAGCCGTGCCGCGAGCGTCTCGCCCGAGAGCAGCTCGAGCACGAGGTACGGATTGCCGTCGTGCTCGCCGACGTGGTGAAGGGTGACGATGTTGGGATGGAGCAGCTGCGCCGTCGCGCGTGCTTCACGTTCGAACAGCCTCCGGACGTGATCGTCGTTGCCCTGCACGCGAAGCACCTTGAGCGCGACGTCGCGATCGAGCCGGCGGTCACGCGCGCGGTAGACGATACCCATCCCGCCGCCACCGATTCGCTCGAGCAGCTCGTAGTGATCGCCGAGCACCTGGCCGGGAGCGAATGCGATGGGTTCGACCTCAGCGCGCGCGATGCGCCGGACGATCGAGTCCGTCGTCGACACCGCGCCAGCCTCGTCGTCCACAGCGACTGCCATCATAAACGTTTGGCTGGGCATCCGACTCGATAACGACGGGCCGCGGAAAACTTCCCGGTCTTTTTTCGCTGGGAATATGACGCGATCGCGACGTTCTCCCGCCGGCGACAGGTTTCGCCGAAACGGAGACTCACATGCGATTTGCTGCAATGAACGGACTGATGATGATGACGGCGCTCGCCGGGTGTCTGGACACGGTGGACCCGGCGGCGACCGACGACCACGAGCCCAGCGCCGATCCCTCAGGGAACACCGAGCCCGAGTACGGGACGCTGCGCATCCGCGACGCGTACGGCGAGGTCCACGCGGTCACGGTGAAGAACGTGAACGGCCGCGCGATCTATGAAGGCGACATGAACCTTGGCGATTTCGCCCGGACCAAAGAACGCGCGTTCGCATCGCCGGTCACCGTCGGCAACCGCTGGTTCGGCAACGTCGTGCGCTATCAGTTTCAGACCACTCCGGCCGGTTGTACGTCACCGCTGTGCTCCTGCGAGGTGATGTCTGGTCACCTGTGCCACAACCTCAACTGGACGGAGCAGTGGTTCATCAGAACGCTGATGGACAAGTACACCGAGGAAACGGGCATCGTCTTCGAGGAATCCTCGACGCAACCGTTCATCTCGCTCGCAGGCACAGACGACCCCCTCGCGAGCTACACGTATGCCGATGGCGACTTTCACAACCTCGGGTTTTCGCCGCTCATCACGTTTTCGACGTCGTTCGCTTCAGACGATCGCGTGGTGCTTCACGAGCTCGGGCACGCGCTCGGCTTGACCCACGAACAGAAGCGAAACGACGCGGACTCGACGATCAAGTTCAACGCGATCTGCATGGAGGACCCGAATCAGTTCGACTCGGCGGGCAGCAGCTTCAATTACCTGTCGCCCTTCGATGACAAGTCGATCATGTTGTACAGCTCGTGGACGTTCGCGCGCGCGAGCACGGGCTGTAACACAGTCACCTCGAACTGCTGTCCTGCGATCCTGTCCAAGACGGGCTCGCCGCAAAAGACGTTCTCGTACACGAACGACACCGGCAAGACCATCAAGGTGACGTTCGAAGGCACGCAGTACATCATGAACGCGGGCGCCACGACGACGTTCACGGGTGCCATCATCGACCGCTTCACCGACTTCTCCGATGAAGACCTCAACGCGTTCTACCAGATGTATCCGCCGAACCTCGGCATGAACGAAAGCGGCGATCGGTTCGGCGGTCACGCGGCGGTCGGTGACTTCAACGGCGATGGCTATAAGGATCTAGCCGTCTCGGCTGTGACCGAGGGCCCCAACGGACACGCTACGTCAGGTGCCGTCTAC
>DASUFX010000071.1:0-2233 GCA_036274355.1 Kofleriaceae bacterium
GAACGGCACGTCCTTGCCGGTCTCCGGTGCCGTCGCGAACTCGCCTTTCCAGACGTCGTCGCCGACTTCGACGCGATAGCGATAGCGGGTCGCGGGCTGGAGGTTTTCGATGCGCGCTTCGACGATGCGTGCCGGCGCAACCGTTTGCGTGCGCTCGCCGCCGGGTCCCTCGACGACGAGCTTCGCGGGAACGAGCTCGTCCATCTGCCACATCACGGTGATCGACGACGGCGCGAGGTCCTGAAGGTACGGTCCCTTCAGCATCTTCGATCCCGCCTCCGCCACACTCGCGAGCAGGCAGAGGCACACGATCCCGCGCAGCAGCTTCACCAGGGAACAGGATACGGAATGGCCGGATGTAGGCGCAAGTTCGCTGAAGCGTTGCGTTCGGGTACGACCCGGCGTCAGCGATATCGCATCGAGGCCAGCGCGCCCACCATGTCCCGTGCGGACTCCCGGGTATAGCCAAACCGCGTGATCATCGTGGCCAGCGCAGTGTCAGCCCGCGTACGAGCCTCGCTGGACAAGTGGCCCTCGTTGCCCGACAGGAGCATCACGAGGTCGGAGATCCCCTTGGCGATGGTCTTCTTGTGCTTCTCGAAATAGGCGTCTTTTAGCTTCCGGAGCAGGTCGGCAAAGATCTCCGTCATGATCGGCTTCTTGCCGCGGTTCGGCGCCTCGAGCGACCAGGCGCCGATCTTGGCGATCAGGCTCTGCCGGAAGTCGTCCGCGCGGCCCGGGATCTCGAGGGTGCGCTCGACCTCGCGCATCATCCCCTCGTCCGGATCCTCCATGCGGCCCGTCGACGGGTTCCGCACCTTCTCCTTCTTGATCGCATGCATCACGTGCGTGACGTAGCGCTCGAACACGCGCGCGTACTCCGACTCCTCGACCAGGCCGACCGCCGCGCGCACCTCGTCGTCGATGACGTCGAACAGCTTCCCCTTCGCGACGTCGGCGAGCTTCTTGTGGTCGTGGTAGCCGCCCGGTTGGACGTCCTGGCGCAAGAACTCGTACAGGCTGGCCTGCTTGCAGAGCTCGTGGATTTCATCGAGCACGACGAGCGGCGACACGTACTCGTAGCGCTGCGAGCCGGCGGCCGCGAGCAACACGGTCTGCATCTCGCGCGGCGACGCACCGACGCGGCCCTCGTAGATCGGGTACGTGTCGGACTCGTGGAACAGCTCCTTGATGTGCGCGTGCAGCTCGCGCGCGCGATCAGGTGACAGGTCCTCGGGCACCTGCCCCGTCGAGTACAGCTCGACCTTGTCGAGCGGCGTCAGCTTGCCGATGACCTCGGCGAGCGTCGACGGGAAGCGCTCGATCTGCGGCTTGCGCATGCGCGACAGCACGGCCCAGAGCGCTGCGACGTACGCGGTGTGCGGCGCGACGTGACGGCCGCCGGCGGCTTCGCGCAGCCGCTCGCGGTACAGCGCTTGTTCGTGGCGAACATCGAGGATGAACGGCACGCGCACGAGCTCGATGCGGCCCTTGAACGACTGGAAGTCCGGGATCTCGCGGAACGCAGCGAGGTGGATGTCGTTGCAGCTGCCGACGAACACGAGATCGAGCAAGAGCGTCGCGCTCTGCATCGACAGCGCGGCGCGCTCGACGGTGGTGAGCAGATACTTGTAGTGCTCGAGCGGGCGCTTCAGCAGATCGTCGAACTCGATCATGCCGCGGTTCGCACCGACGACCTCACCGCCGTACTCGTGCAGCGAGACGCTCTGCAGTGACGGCGGCAGCGCGGCGAGCGTGCGATCGGCGGTGATCTGGCGCTCGGTCGCGTCGACCGACAGCTGCGGCTCGACGGTGACCCAGCCGTGGCGGTAGCGCGACGACACCTCGAAGCGCTCGATCCTCACGTGGCGCAGCACCTGGACGTAGTCGCCCTGGTAGTTCGCGAGCAGCGCGTCGTAGATGCCGCGGTTTCGGGGCGACAGCGAGCCAGTGCGCAGATAGTCGCCGACCTGGAACGCCCGGTTGGGCGAAGTCTCGAGCATCTTGCCGATCAGCTTCTGGCGCTCGTCGACCGGCACGAGGAGCAGCGGGTGATCGCGCAGCTCGTCGCCGAGGCGCGCGTCGATCTGATCGTCGGGCAAGTACGCGAACGACTCGAGCGACTCGATCGTCTCCTTGCCGCCGAAGCCGATGCCGCCGCGCCCCATCTTCTGCGCCGGGAAGATCCAACTGAAGCGATACAGCGCGCCCTCGTCAAGCGTCGAGTAGTGCT
>DASUFX010000072.1:0-19613 GCA_036274355.1 Kofleriaceae bacterium
ACGCGGCCTGCACGTCACCCATGCGTGGCCCATCGAGTCGCATCCCAATCGACGCCAGCACAGCGTCATCGTCGCCCGAAGGGGCAGGAGCGGGAGCGGCGGTGTCCGTCATGACGAGCCCACCTTGCCACTCCGTATCGCAACGCGGTAGCCAATCTCACGTGTGGTCGATCGTGCACGTGTTGTCGTCATTTGGCGTCGGCGGCCAGGAGCGCGTCGCGCTCGACCTCGCGATCGGTCAGCAAGCGCGCGGCCACCGCGTCGCCGTGATCTCGTTGGCGCCACCGCCAGATGGCGCGATGGCCGACGAGTTTGGCGAGCACGGGATTGCGGTCGGCCGCATCGCGAAGCGAGACGGGATCGACCTCACACTGGTGCCGAGGCTCGCGCGCGCACTGAGGCGCCACCGCGCAGATGTGGTGCATACGCACAACCCGTTGCCGCTGATCTATGGCGCACCGGCAGCGCGACTCGCGGGTGCGGCAGCGATCCACACGAAGCACGGCGCGAATCCAGGCGGGCGCGGTCACCGGATCCTGCGGCGTGCCGCCGCGCAGCTCGCGCATGCGTTTGTCGCGGTGTCTGACACGACGTTCGACCAAGCGATGGCGCAGCGCGATGCTCCGGTCGCACGCATGCACACGATCGCGAACGGCATCCGCCTCGATCGCTATCACCCCGATCCCGAAGCGCGTGCTGCGGCGCGGGTCGAGCTCGGGCTCGGTGATGCGTGGGTCGTCGGGACCGTCGGCCGGCTCGATCCGTACAAGAACCAAGCGTTGCTGGTGCGCGCGATGGCGCCGCTGCTCTCGTCGGACGTGCGACTCGTGATCATCGGCGACGGTCACGCGCGTGGCGAGGTCGAAGCAGAGATCGCGAAGCTGCGCGAGCCGCGCTGGGTCGTGATGACCGGTCGGCGCATGGATGTACCGCGGCTGATTCCCGCGTTCGACGTGTTCGCGCTGTCCTCGAAGACCGAAGGACTGCCGCTCGTGGTGCCCGAGGCGATGGCTGCAGGGCTACCGATCGTGACGACCGCCGTCGGCGGATTGCCGGGCGTCGTCGACGACGGCAAGACCGGTCTGTTATCGCCCGTCGACGAGGGCGCACTGCGGAGCGCGCTCGCGAAGCTCGAAGATGATCGCCAGCTCGCACGCGTGATGGGCGCGCAGGCACGCACGACGGCGCTTGATCGCTACAGCGCCGATCGCATGGTCGAGGCGTACCTGGATCTCTACCGCGAAGCGCGGACCTAACCGCGCAGGTAGCAGGACGCCATGCCGAGGTCTTCGAGCTCGGTGTCGCGCGCGCGTTGCGCGTTGTGCATGTCCCAGACGTAGTCGCGAAGCAGGCGCAGGTCGCGCGCGGCCGCGATCACGATGCGATAGCCCGTACGGCGGAGCAGACCGAACGGACCACCATTGGACGCGCCGTTCTTGGCCGGCACGAGCTTGTCGAAGACGACGTCGCCCTTCGCCCACATCACTTCGTCGATACCGGGCACTTCGATCTGGAGCGGCACTTCGTACTCGATGCGGCCGCCGATATAGGGCCGCTCGACGCGGGCGCCCTCGGTCGACACATCGACGAGAAGTGCGCTGCGCTCGCGATCGCCGATCACCTCCCAGCACAAAGCCTCGACATCGATGCGGGGACTCACTCGACGAAGATCGCGCATACGGAAAATTTTCGGCTGCCGCGCGCCGCGGATCCAATTAATCGCTATCGTGCCGGCCTATATAAGCGAGCTGTGGCAGCGCGATCTGGGCCAGGAACATCGAGTCGGACATCTCACGGTCCGTCGATACCCGGTGGATATCGAATGGATCGGAGGGCATCACCTCGCCAAGCGAGCCCGGCCAGATTCGCGTCGCGCCGCTCGCGTTCGACAGCCCGATCCGGTACCCGGCTGCCTTCACGGCATTGCGAATTCGCGCGAGATGCGAGATGCGGCGGCCGACCGGATACGCGATCGCTCGGCATGGACGGCCGAGCTGCGTTTCGAGATCGTGTTTACTGCCTTCGAGCTCGTCGCGGAGCTGCCCATCGTCGAGCGTCTGCAGCACGCGATGCCAGCGCGAGTGCGACTCGACATCCATGCCCGCACGCGACAGGCCGCGCACGTGATCCCACGACATGATCAAGTTGCCGGCGTGCGTGGCTTCGATCTCGTCGCTCCATTCGACGCCGAACGCTGCACACAGCTCGTCGATGAAGCGCTTGATGTCGAGATTCGGCGTGTCCTTGATCAAGTCGAGAAGCACGCGATGCGAGTGTGGATGTCGCGACGCGACCTCGACCGTCTTCGGATACGTGATGATCGCGGCCGGCACGCGCGCTTGCGACAGACACAGCGCGACGCGCTCCCACCAATACAGCTTGCGCTCGTTGATGTAACCGGTCGCGACGAAGAACGTCGCTCGCATTCCGACCGCGCGGAGAATCGGCAGTGCGACGTCGTGACACGATCGATACCCATCATCGAACGTGACCATCACTGGATTCTTCGGCAGCTGTGCTCCGCCGAGTGCGCGGATTAGCTCATCGACACCGATCGGTGTGCCGTAGCGCGCGAGCAGCTCCATCTGGCGACGAAACTGCTGTGGGGTCGCGTCTGCGACACCCGCATCGTATGGATATGCCGCGTCCTCGTCGGCGATGTGGTGGTACGTGAGGATGCTAACGGTCGACGGACCTGGGACGTGACGGCGCAGGTTCATCATCGCGGCGAGCGCTCCAGCGCGATGGAGCAGGCGGGCGAAATGTTCCCTCACGGATGCGAAGGATAGCGTGGGTGCTACGGTTCGCGAGCGTGTTCGCGCTTCCAGGCATCGGTCTTCTGATTGTCTTCATCCTGGCTCGCCCGCAGGAGTTCTGGCCGCTGCTTCAGAAGGTGCCGTTTCTCCATCTGGGTGCGGCCCTTGCGGTACTCGGTTACATCATCGATGTACGTCTTCACCGCCTACAGCCGATTGCTACAAACACGCTGCCGTGGGTGATCGGATTCTTCACGTGGTGCCTGATTTCGATCGCGATCAACGCGCCCGAGCAGCTGCCGCACACGGCGATCGAGATGGCGATCTTGTTCGCGTTATACGGCACGATCGCGCACGGCATCCAACGCTTCCGCACGATGCAAGCGGTGATGGGTGTGCTCGCGGCGACGTGCGCGTTCATCGCGGTCGTGTGCGTGCATCAAGGCTTGTCCGCTCGCCAGTGCGTCGGCGGCCAGGGTGTCGTCGGCGATATCGAAGGTCATCCCGACGGCCGGCCGTGCGAGACGTATCTGCAGTGCCTCGGCCCCGATGCCGAGCCGGGCTACGAATACCGTTGCGAGCGCGTCGGTCTCTTCGACACGTACTCGGTCGACGGCCGCGTTCGTTACATGGGTGAGCTGCACGATCCGAACGAGATCGCGCTGACGATCTCCGCGGGCGGCATCGGCGTCCTGATCGCGTTCGCGCTGCGCAAGCGACGCGGCGGCGGAAAGCTCGCGATGGTGCTCGGTGTCTTGCTCATGGTGACGATGGTGTGGATGACGAAATCACGCGGTGGACTGATCGCCGCGATGCTCGTGCCGACCGTCTACGTGATCAGACGTTTCGGCATACGCGCCGTGATCCCCATGGCCATGGTTGCGATACCGGTGTTGTTACTCGGTGGCCGCAGCGACTCGAGTGCCGAGGAGTCGACGCTCATGCGCTACGAGGCGTGGTCGTCGGGCCTCGAGATGGTGAAGCAGCACCCGTTCGTCGGTGTCGGGCCGCGCATGTTCACCGATCACCACTACATCACGGCGCACAACACGTACGTGCTCACGCTCGCCGAGCTCGGCATCGTCGGCATGTTCTTGTTCGTGTCGCTGTTGTTCCTGTCGTTCAAGACGCTCTACGTCGGGATCAAGGAGCTCGCGAAAGTGCCGGGCACCGCGGCAGCGCAGGTGTGGGGCCTCGCGCTGCTCGCCGGTCTCGCCGGCATCACGTTCCAGATCAACACGCTCTCGTTCGCGTACCACTCGGTGATGTGGCTGATGTTTGGATTGATCGGCGCGTGGTATTCGACCGTGCGCTATCACCGCCCCGAGCTGCGCGTGCGCATGACGTTGCGCGACGTGGTCGTCGTCGCCGTGCTCGTGTTCGGCTACGCGTTCGTCGCGTTGCCGGCGTTCCTCAAGTACAAGGGAGAGCTGTAGACCCGCTGTAACGCCGCAAGGCCCGGCGCCCTCACGCAGATCTCATCGACGAGATCAGCGGCTACTTCTTTTTCTTCGCGGGCGGCGCCGGCTTCTTCGCGGGCGCCTTCGCAGCGGGCTTCTTCGCGGGCGCCTTCGCAGCGGGCTTCGCAGGCGCCTTGGCGGCGGGCTTCGCGGCCGGCTTAGCGGGCGCTTTTGCCGCAGGTGCCTTGGCAGGCGCAGGCTCTGGCTTCGCGGGTTTGGCGGGCGCCGGTGTTGGCTTGCCGGCTGCAGGTTTCGCGGGAACCTTGATCGGCTCGGGCTTACCTGTTGGTAGCGGTTTCGCAGGACGCGGCGGGAGTGGGCCGCGGCGCGGACGATCCTCCGGATCGATCTCCTCGCGGTCCTCGTCCTCGTCCTCGTCCTCGGACTCTTCCTCGTCCTCGTCGTCGTCGCGGACAAGCGTCGGGCGCGGGCGTGGCGCCGGCTCCTCGTCCTCGTCCTCGTCTTCGTCTTCCTCTTCGTCCTCTTCGTCTTCGTCGTCGCCTTCGGCGGAGACCTCGTCTTCGTCCTCGTCCTCGTCCTCGTCTTCGTCGTCCTCGTCGGCGCCCCACGGCGGCTCGTCACCGTCGCGCCAGCCGCCGGTGTCCTTGTCGTCTTCGTCCTCGTCTTCGTCCTTGTCGTCCTTGGACTCTTCCCAGTCCTCGTCCTCGTCGTCGGCAGCACCGCCACCAGCGCCGCCGCCGACCCAGTCGTCGCTTACTTCGTCGACGCCTTCGTCGTCGTCATCCGGCTCGTCATCGCCGTCTTCGTCTTCGCCTTCGTCTTCGTCCTCGTCCTCGTCTTCGTCCTCGTCCTCATCGTCATCGGACTCCTCTTCCTCGTCGTCATCACGGACGATGCTGCGGCGGGGGGAAGCGGCGAACCATGGTTCGAGCTGTTCGACGAATTCACTACGCATGATGGAAGCCTTTGGACGCGATTCTAAAGCTCGGCAACGTGAGGTCTGTCAACCCGGAGTGTGGAACTTTGCTTTCGGAAACGCACTGCTACAAGTCACCCGTGCTTCGGCTTTTCGGTTGTAGCGCGATCTGGTGCCTGATCGGCACTGGCACCGCGCACGCCGACAATGCCGAGATCCATGCCCTGGCCTCCGGGAGCGTGGCCACCACTGACAACGCGAACGGCTCCGCGACGGACCCGCGCGGATCCGTCTTCACTGATGTCCGACCCGGCATGCTGTTTACGTACAACGCTCCGCGGATGGTGCAAGAGCTCACCGCGGAGACGGACATCTTCTATTACTTCGGGCGGACCGATATCGACGTCACCTTCCGCGGCGACTGGAAGGCGTTCTTCCTACCCACCCCGCGCACGGAGGCGTCGCTCGCCGCGGACGCGAGCTACGGCCAGATCAATGCGCTCTCTGCCTCGATCGTGTCGAACGAGAATCCGCTCCAGGTCATGCCGACCGGCAATACCAACACGGCGAACGTTGCTGCGAGCGAAGGAGCGTCGTGGGTTGCAACCGAGTTCGTCTCACTGTTTCAGCGAGGTTTTGCCCGCTACACGACGACCGACAACAACGATCCGATGACCGACGTATCGACGAGATCGTTCGAGGGCGGCGCCGGAATCGGCTTCGAGCGCCGCATGCGCTACGACAGTTTCTCACTCGAGGCCGGCGCCTCGTACGTTTACTTCAAGAAGAACGATCCGTTCTTCAGGCAAATGGGGCCGCGCCTCGACGAGCAGGTGAACCCGCGCATGGTCGGTGTGTGGGCGCACGACTTCAATAAGAAGTGGAGTGCGGCGCTCAACGGCGGCGCGGTCTACGTCTACCCGACATTCAACCTGACCGGTGACACGAAGCCGGCGTTGTTTCCGACGTACGGGCTCACCGGTGCGTACACCGACGTGTGGGGCCGCGCGCAGGTCTTCGCCGGCCGTGTCGTGACGCCAAACCTCTTCATCGCCGAGAACACCGTCGCCGACAGCCTGAACGCAGCGGCTGCCATGCCGCTCACGTTCCTCGACAAGGATTCACGCAAGCGAGCACCAAAGGTCGTTGGCATCGGCTCCGCCGGCGTCGAGCGCACGCAGCTGATCGATCCGACAAATGGCGAGCTCACCGGCAGCTTCCTCGTCGCGCGCGTCGACGCTGCCGTCGCCTGGCAGCCGCGCTCCGGCCAGACACTCGGTATGCGTGCCGAGCTCACCTATCAGGACGGTGACACCATCGGCGAGATGGTCGTGCCGTCCTATCATCGCTTCACGTTCTACTTCACGTACGCGTTGCGCTGGCCCGAGGACGTTGGCGTGCGCGTACCGCGTCGCAACAACAGCGTGCGCGCCGACAAGTCCGACCTCGCACCGATCGGTGCCGAGCCGGTCGTCATCGATCCGGCCGACCTGCTCGAAGAAGGCCAAGGCGACCGCTAAGCTCGCGACCGCTTGCCCAGCCGCTCGGCTAGAGTTGCAGCCAATGGAACGCCAGCTCATCTCGTCGGGCTCGCCGTACGAGCACCACATCGGGCTCTCGCGGGCGGTCCGGGTCGGACCCATTATTGCGGTCTCGGGCACCGCACCCTTGCACGTCGATGGCACGACCGCGCACATCGGCGACGTCTACCTTCAAACGAAACGCTGCCTCGAGATCACGCTGAACGCGGTCGAACGCGCGGGCGGCGCACGCGAGAACGTGATCCGCACGCGCATCATGCTCGTCGATATCGCGCACTGGAAGGAAGCGGCCCGGGCACATGGCGAGGTATTCGCGACGATCCGACCCGCATGCACGTTCGTGCAGATCAGTCGCTTCATCGACCCCGAATGGCTCGTCGAGACCGAAGCGGACTGCTACGTCCCGTGATCGATCCGAGCACATTCGAGCGTTGCGAGCGGGCGACGCTCGTGTTCGATCTGGCGCAGATCGAGCGCACGATGCAGCGAGTTGCCGACGCTGCGCGGGCGACGGGCATCGTGCCGCTGTTCGCGCTCAAGTCGTTTCCTCATCCGCGTGTCCGCGCGCTCGCAGCGCAGCACCTAGCCGGGTTCGATGTCGCCTCGCTCGGCGAGCTGCACGAAGCACCGCCGGTGTCGATCCTATCGATCGTCGATCCGACCGGCGCCGCGATCGCCCACGCGCCAAAAACTGCCCGCGTGATCGTCGGCTGCGAGACCGTCGACCACGTACGCGCGGCGCCCGCGCACGCCGAGATCGCGATCCGCGTGTCGGCGTCGATCACCGAGCGTGATCCAGCGGTCGGCGCACTGCTCGAAGGGAGCGGCCGTCGTCGCTCGCGCTTCGGCCTCGACGATCGCGAGCACATTGCCGCGCTCGTGCATGCAGCTGCGGGCCGCCCGATCGGCGTCCATGTTCACCACGGCCCGGTCACCGCGACAAACGCAGAGCGATTCATTGCGACGGCGCGTGCAGCGCTCGCGCTGTTCGATCACGAGCCCGCGTTCATCGACCTCGGTGGCGCGTGGCACGCCATCACCGATCTCGACGCAGCATTCGCCGAGATTCGCGCTGCACTACCGAGTGCGCTCGAGATCCTCGTCGAGCCCGGCCGCCTCTATGCCCACGACGCGGGCTTCGCGACCGGACGCGTGCTCGCCACGCGCGAGGTCGGCGATCGCACGCTGCGCGTCGTCGAGCTGTCGCGCATCTGCCACTTGCGGTGGAGTCAGGTCGAGCTCGTCGCGCGCGCGCCGCGACCGGGCGAAGGCCGCAAGGTCCAGCTCGTCGGCCCGACCTGCTACGAGGACGACACGATCGGCGAGTGGATCGTCGAGCCCGCTGACGTCGCCGAGCGCGTCGTGCTGCGCAACGTCAGTGGCTACGCACTCGCGTGGAATACGAGCTTCGGCGGTGTACCGGCCGCAGACGTTGTCGTCGTGAACGCGTGAACGCGTGCCGGCGTGGGCGTCGAGGATCGCGCCAAGCGGCACGGTCTTCCTCACGCCACTTCGATGCGCAAGGGCAGACCCCTATATGTAGAGGGTCTCCTGTGCCGAAGTGGTACGAACGGCGTTAGTACGAGCCGCGGCCGAGCGCTGCCGGACGACCAAGGCAACGTCATGGCCCGATCGCCATGGCCCGATCCTCATGCGCCATCGCGACGCGCGCCGTACTAACCGCGTACGTACCACTTCGGCGGGTGACACCCTCTCCATATACCCGCCTCCGGCCTTCGCGCCGCGGCGGACGGCTTACGCTTACGACTCGATGCCGTGCTCGTCGCGATAGCGCAGGCACAGTGCGTCACCCGGCTGCACGGTGCGGCAGGGCGACGGACGGTGGTGATAGATGCCGCACGAGACGTCGCGACCGAGCGCACCGCGCAGCGCGAGACAGCGGCCATCGTCGACGATGCGCAGGTGCGGCACGCCACCGGCATCGTGCACGACGTGCTTGCGCACCAGATCGGCGCGCTCGAGGATCGCGTCGCCGTCCGCGATCTCGACCCAATAGACGAATCCCTCGGCACGATTCGACGGCAGATTCACGCAGCAGGCACCGCAGCGCTGACAGTCGAACGTCACGGCTGCTGATCGGGCGGCAAGAACTTGATGCCGCCGTCGTCTTTTGCCGGCGCCGTCGCGGTCTCGGTTGCCGCGGGTTTCGCGCGCGCATCGGGCCCCGACGACAGCACGGCGATCACCGGCACTGCGACGCCCATGCTGATCAGCAGCGCGCCGCGCCACTTGAGGCCGAGCTTGCCCTTGATCATGAAGATGCCGCTGATCGCGAGATAGAGCAGCAGCACCGCATAAACGTCCGAGACGTAGCGCCAGCCCTTCTTGTTGCGTGCGGTGTGCAGCCAGTTTGCTGCGCCGATGAATGCGCGCCGCTCGCGACCTTGAATCGTGACGTCGGTGCCAATCGCGGTGGCTTTCGCGCCGCTGCCGTACTCGAGCCGGACTTCATCACCGGCGCGGTACGTCGACGTCGGGTTGCCGAGCGCGGCGGCGTCGGCGACGGCTTTGATCGCCACGTCATCCGGTGCGTCGTCGGGAATCGCTGCGATGTGGATCGTCTTCTCGTACGACTTGTAGCTGACCTCGCCCCAGTCCTCGATGTGGTTCTGGGCGATGCCGCTTATCGCGTAGATGACTGTGAAGCCGATCGCGAGATACCCGAAGTCGCGGTGCACGGCGCGCAGCCACGCGCGCCAGCGCTTCTTGATCCGCGGCCACAGCTCATCCATACCGCTCCTCTTTCCAAGGATCGGCGTGATTGTGATAGCCGCGCACTTCCCAGTAACCGGGCGCGTCGTCCTTCACAAACTTCACACCCGTGATCCACTTCGCGCTCTTCCAGAAGTAGAGATCGGGAATCAGGCCGCGCACGGGCGCGCCGTGCTTGAGCTCGAACGGCTTGCCGTTCAAGCGATACGTGATCAGCGCGTTGTCGGTCGTGGCTTCCTTGAGCGGCACGTTGGCCGTGTAGCCGTGCGCCGCCTCGAGGATCACGTAGCGCGCCTCGCCCGTCATCTCCGCGATCTCGGCGAGCTTCGCGATCTGCACGCCCTTGTACTCGCCACCGAGCATCGTCCAGCCGGTCACGCAGTGAACGTCCGCGGCTTTCGTGACCTGAGGCAGCTTGAGCAAGCCGGCGTAGTCGACCTCGAACGGCTTCTTCACGAGGCCGTGCACCTTCAGCTTGAACGTCTTCACGTCGCCGTCGCCTTCTTGGCCACCCATCGGGCGCAAGAACTCGATCACGCGCTGCCCGGGAGGTAGGCGCGCACGGCCGTCGCCGCGCTTCTCGGCGCGCGCTTGCCGCGTCAGGTCGTCAGCTGCGATACGGAACAGCGCGCCGCCAAACGCCATCGCGATCGTTCCGGCTGCGGCTGACTTGATGAAATTGCGACGATCGAGCGCCTTCTTCAACTCGGGAAAGCGGTCTGTGTCCGGGGAGTCGCTCACGCTGCCTCCTTCATCGTGGCATACGAGCAGGGCACGTATTGGTTACGAACGACGCCACGATCGGGATCGCCCAAAATTCGCCGAGTTACCGGGATGACGTATGCTTAGCGTAATGGGCAGACCCAGTCGATTCGACATTGACTGGCAACGGCTGGGCAGATGGATGCTGCTCGGCACCATCGTGATGTTGTTGTGGTTACTCGCGCCGGTCGCCAAGTGCAGCTGGTACGCGTTCCGAGACACTCCGATCGGCGAAGTCAATGAAGACGACCTGCCGGGCCAATCCGACAAGGAGAGGGTCGAGCAGGGCACCGGGTTCTTTTCGCAGTGGGGCACCGCGATCAAGGGCTGCTACGCGCAGACGCCACTGTTCGGCCAGGAGCCGTGGAAGGGGAAGCTGCTCATCGGCTTCGGCGTCATGACGGTGCTCGCGCGGACGATCGGCTACATCGAACGGCGCAACAAGCGCACGTACAGCTAGCGTTTCGCGACGTAGATATCGAGCGAGCCGTTGCGCGTGCTCGTGAAGTAGAGCGTGTGTCCGTCGGGAGACAGCCACGGATCGTTTTCCCCGTACTGCGTGTCGATCTCGAGGACCAGCTGCGGCGTCTTGTACGAACCGTCGCCGACGGCTTCGGCACGCCAGATGTCGTCGTCTCCCTCGGCGTCACCGGTGAACCAGATCGCACCGGTCGTATCGGCGAACGCCTCGCCTTCGTAGCGGTTCGTATCGAGGCCGGCGATCACGCCGGGCGTGCCCCAGCTCGCACCCGCCGACGCTCGTGTCGAGCGGAAGATGTCGGAGCCGCCGCGCGCGGGCGAGCGGTCGGAACCGAGGAAGAGCACCGTGTCGCTCCACGGCTGCGCGTTCCAGTCACCCCCGCTACCCGAGAGCGAGCTGACGAGCACCGGCGACGTCCACGCCGAAGAGCGATCCGGCCGCGTCGTGATGTAGACGTCGACACTCGTCGATGGCGGCCGGTTGCTCGAGAAGTACATCGTGAGGCCGTCGGTCGAGACTTCCATCGACGTCTCGATCCACTGCGTGGACAGCTCGTCGATGCGTGCCGGCAGCGACCACGCGTCGTTCACGCTCGCGCGGCGCGACGTGTAGATGTCGCCGTTGCCGAGCGTGACGCGATCCGACTCGAAGAAGATCTCGAGCATGTCGCCGGTCAGCGTGATGTCGTCGTCGCGATAGTTCGCGCTGGAAATCGGAACGAGCTCGGGCATGCCGAAGGGTCCGGTTGGAAACACGCCAGGCGTGGCGTCGACCATGCGCCCATCGACGTCGACCGCGTCGCCAGCGTCGGGCAATTCACCCGATACAGAAGTGCCGTGCTCGAAGCTACAGCCGGCGCACAGCCCTAACGCGACCCAGATCCGCATCCCTATGCATGACCGTACACCGGCACGAGTGTTCCCGTCGTCAACGCATTGTCGCTCGACGACAGGAACGCGATCGTTTGCGCAATTTGCGCAGGCTTTGGCCAACTCGCGAAATCAGCGTTCGGCATCGCCGCGCGATTCGCCGGCGTGTCGATCACCGACGGGAGCACCGCGTTAACTAAAATGTTTTCGGCGAGCAGCTCGACGGCGAGCGCTTGCGTTATCGCTGCGACGCCCGCTTTCGATGCGACGTACGCGACCATGCCGGCCGTCGGCACGAGCACGGGGCGCGCAGCGACATTGACGATGCGGCCACCGGTGCCGGCCTTGCGGATCGCTTTGACCGCTTCGCGACACGTGAGGAAACACGTCGCGGTGTTGAGCCGCCACTGCTTCTCGAAATCGGCGAGCGACGTCTCGGCGATCGGCGCCATCGCGAAGCCGCCGACGAGGTGAATCGACGCCCACAGATTCGGCACGCTCGCGTAGAACGCGGTGACCTGCGCTTCGTCATCGAGCGACACCTTCGGAGACGCGTGCACGCGCGCGCTGTCGCGCCACGCGAGGTACTTCGGCAGCTCGGGCTCGACCATCGGCACGTACACGTCCGCGCCGCGCTCGAGCAATACAGCGACGAGACCGGCACCCAGTGCGCCGGTCGCTCCCGTCACGACAATGTTCATCAGAGAATGATAGCGCCGCAGGCAGCCTGGAACGTGTCCAGAGCCTCCTTCAAACCCGTCGTCAGGTTGCCATCACAGATCGACGAGAACACGGCCTGCGTGCTCCCGTTGCCGTTCGCGAGCGTGACGAACTGCTTGAGGCGCACGCCGTCCGCCGCGCTGCCGAAGCTCGAGCTGCAGTTGCCGTCACCGGCGATCACGCCGGCTGCCCAACGCGTACGGTTGCCCTTGAGGCCGTCGAGGAACGAGACCTCGTCCTGCGGGTTCCAGTTCGTCGGCGACATGCCGCTCGCGTCGAGCGTGAAGTTGTTGTCCGTCGTCGACGCGTCATCTTCGTCGGTGAGCACGACGATCGCGAGCAGTGCGTCGTCGCGGAGGAAGCCCGCGTTCGTATCGACCGCGCGGTCCTTGAGCGCCCACTTCGCCATGAGCAGCGGCATCTCGATCGAGGGGCCGGTGGTGCCGACGTTCGCGCGGCACGACAGCGTCGACGCCATGTTCGCGTCCGAGCGATCGAGCCAGCGCTTGGTGTTGCTGCAGTTGTTCTGGAACTCGCCGTTCTGGCCCTGCTCGCTCTGCGGGAACGTTCCGAAGCCGCCGCCGAGATCGATCTCGTAATCGACATCGCGACCCGTCGTCGTCAACGCGACGCGATAGTCGAGCGGCATGCCGTTGTTCACCGTGTACTGATCGAGCAGCTGCGCGAACATCGGGAAGTTCGACGCGAGGTTCGATTGCTCCTCCTGCATCGAGCCCGAGTTGTCGACGATGAAGACGATGTCCATCTTGTCGCACTGACGCGCTTCGCCCGAGCCACTACCGGATCCAGAACCAGATCCCGAGCCCGTGTCGTCGTCGTCACCGTCACCACGCATCGTGGGACCGCACGCAAATAGAAGGCTGCTACACGCAAGAACAAACAATGCGTTCCTCATCGGAATCCTTCCCTCCGGTTGGCCCCTCAGCCACCCGGCCTCGATTGTGCGCGGACCATACACACGCCTGATTTCGATCGGAAGCGAATTCAGGGCGCTTCCCGCGGTTTGCGCAAGTTGTGCAAGCCGTCCGTGGTGCGGGCTTACGTTTGGGACGCTACGCCTCGAGGCCGACGTAGATGTGCTGGACGTCGTCGTCCTCGTCGAGCTCGGCGAGGAACTTCTCGACCTCGGCGCGTGCTGCTGCGTCGTCGAGCTTCACCGGGTTCTTCGCGCGCCAGCCGATCCGCATCGTCGCGACCGTCCAGCCGCGCGTCGATAGCGCCTTGCTCACGGCGTCGACATCGTTCGGCTCGGTGTAGAAGCGCACGCCACCTTCGCCATCCGGCTCGAAGTCTTGCGCGCCCGCTTCGATCGCGGCTTCTTCGCTATCGGCTTCGCCACTCGGCGTCGCATCGACAATGCCGACGTGCGTGAAGTCCCACGCGACCGGTGTGAGCTGGCCGTTGCGAAACACGTGGCGCACGTTCGTCATCGTGCGTTTGCTGTTGTCGGTGAGGCACTCGACGATCACGGGGACGCGATGCGGCGCGAAACCTTCGACGACGACGTTCTCGTAATTCGCCTTCTCGTCGAGCAGCCCGGCGCCCTTCTTGATCGCGCGCTCGAGCGTGTCCTTGGGCATCGACGCTTTCTTCGCGGCTTCGACCGCCGCGCGCAGCCGAGCGTTGAGCGCCGGGTCAGGGCCGCCTTTCGCGGCGACAATGATTTCCTTCGCCAAGCGCGAGAAGACCTTGCCCTTCGCGGCGGAGCTCGCGAGCCGACCTGCGTGTTTCCATTGGGCGCCCATGGCGCGGTCTTCTATACACGATCAATCCCCGGAGAACGCTATCGAGCGCTATCCTCGGGGCGGTGCCGCACCAGGTGACAGGCCGGGAGCCGACGGAGGAGTTGGCGCACGAGGGCGAGCACACGCAAATCGATAGCACCGAGATCGGCACGCAGGCCGAATCGCCGAAGGCGCTCTCCGACGCCGCGGCCCAGGGCTCGCTGCACGCGACCGAGCACGCCCCGGCGCGACCGTCGGGCTGGGCGACCACATCGAACAACCGCACGCCGCACCCGACCGCGGCGCAGGCGTTCGACAAGAGCGACCTCGCGCGCAGCAACATGTTCCACATCTTCGGCATCTGTGCGCCGCTCGGCGCGCTCGTGATGTCGCTCCTCATCGGCGGCGATGAGACCGCGCGCTACGCGTTTTGGATCGGCGCCGGCATGATCTCGCTCGGCAATGTCGGCCTCGTCTATTTCACGAGCAAACCGGAGCGCTACAACGCGACGGTCGTCGGCCTGCTCTGGATCTTCGCGACGATTGGCGTGCAACCGGCGGTCTATTACTTCGGCCCGTTCTCCGCCGTCGTGATGGTCGACATGCTCGGCATCGTGTTCATCGCGATCGGCCGCGTGCGATGGATGGCGCGCGCCACCGCGATCGTTTGCATCGGCGGTCACCTCGTGATCGCGACGCCGATCATCGCAGGCTGGATTCCAGACGTCGGCATCATGGCGAGCATCGCGGCAACGAACGAGCAGATGATCGTTGCGGAGGTGCTCATCGTCGTGTTCCTGACCTCCGGGTATTTCATCGGTCGGTGGGCGCGCAGCACGGCATCGAGTGCGTTCCGCGAGTTGCAGAGCGCGATGCGGATCATCGGCGATCGCGAGCAAGCGCTGCAGGAAGTCGTCGACGAAGCCGCGCGCCAGAAGCGCGTCAACGAAGGCCGGTGGACGGGCCAGAAGCTCGGCACCTGGCGGCTCGGCGTTGTTCTCGGTCGCGGTGCGATGGGCGAGGTCTACGAAGCAGTGGGCCCGAAGGATCGACCGGCTGCGATCAAGCTGCTCAACGCGCGCTCGACGGCATCGACGTCGATCGTCGAGCGCTTTCATCGCGAGATGGATGTTGCGGCGCGGCTCGAATCACCGCACATCGTGCATGTCTACGAGGTGTCGACGCCCGACGCACCGGTGCCGTACATCGCGATGGAGCTGCTCCAGGGCGTCGATCTGGCGACGAAGCTGCGCAACGAGAACCAGAATCGGATGCCGTCCGACGAGCTCGTCGTGCTGATCGATCAAGTGGCGCGCGGGCTCGAGGTCGCGCGGCTCGCGGGCGTCGTGCATCGCGATCTCAAGCCGCACAACTTGTTTCATCACGACGGCTCGGTCTGGAAGATCCTCGACTTCGGCGTCTCGAAGGTGCTCGACAGCGAAGGCACGCTGACCGGCGAAGGCATCGTCGGCACGCCGCAATACATGGCGCCCGAGCAGGCGTCGGGCGGACAGGTCACGCACCTCGCCGATGTCTACGCGCTCGGCGCGATCGCGTATCGCTGCCTTACCGGCCGTTCGCCGTTCAAGGGCAAGGACCTCGCGGAGCTGGTCTACCAGGTCGTACATACGCCACCCGCACGCCCGAGCACGCTCGGTCGCGTGTCGCAGTCGATCGAGGACGTGCTCGCGGTCGCGATGGCAAAGGATCCACGGCGCCGGTTTACGTCGGCAATGTCGTTCGCGCAGGCGTTCATCGCTGCACGGCGTGGTCGCAAAGTCGCGATCGACATCCCCGACAACGCGTGGGTGCTGTAGCAGAACGCCGCGTAGCAGAACGCCACAGCTAAATTCCTGCAACGCAACCCGAGCGGCAGTTGTCACGATTTCGTGATCAGACGCCACGTGCTCGCCGCTCTCGCAGCCGGTGTCGAGGCAGGAGATGACGAAGCCGCACGCGAAGTGCTACGCGGCACCGACTGGGTGCTCCGCGCACCGGCGCAGCGCGAGCTGTCGCGCGCATTGATCGATGCGGCGCTGCTGAGCGGCGAGTTCGGCGCGAGCGATCGCGAGAGCGTGCGCCACATCCATCGCGTCGCTGCGCTCAACCTCGCGAAGCGCTTCGAGGTCGACGTCAGCAATCGCGAGGATGTCGCCGCCGCATACGCGACGCTGAACGCCGCACCACCGGCGCGCGCACCGATCGCGACGATCTTCGCCGGCTCGGCCGTCGCGCTTGGTGTGCTGCTGCTCGTCTGGCTTGCGGTTGCGATCCGCAGGCCGTCACATCCGGCGCGGCCTATTCCGCCGCTTGTCACCGGTGCGTACTTCTACGGCGGTACGCCGGCGCGCGACGAAGCGCTCGAGCAGTATGTCGTCAACGAGCTCACCGATCTCGTGATCGAGACCGACGCCGAGCGCGGCGGGAGCCACGACGGTGCGCCGCGCGCGAAGCATGCTGCCGAGCTGCGCAATTCGTCGGTGATCGCGTCGCGCGGTCCGGCTCTGGCAGCGGCGTGGCGCGCGTTGATCGACACGTTCGATCACTGGGTCGACGTCCGCGTGCGCGGCAAGGAATTCCGCAGCGTCGAATCCGAGCTCGGCCGTCGCGCGCAGGCCGTCTCCGATCAGTTCGCTGCGCTCGGGCTCGGCCTCTATCTTCAGTCCGACGTGATGCTGGATAACGGCGTCGCCCACGCGGCGATCTTCGTGTTCGCGGTCGAAGAAGTTGTCTACGTGCGTGCTGGAGGTGAGCCGCGCCGCGTCCTGTCACTACGGCGCCTCGACGAGCTCAACCTGCGCCACACGTTGCTCGGCCGCCAAGGTGACGAGCTCGGTGATCCAGTCGTGTTGCTCGATCAGATCGACGAGTTCGTGAATGCGCGCGTGCTACCGACGCTGCAGGGCGATGTCTATCCGGTCGGCGACGAGGCGTGGCGCTCGACGATCTACGGCCGTGGCATCGCGTACCGCGCCGGCGAAGCAATCCGAACCGAGCTGCTCGCTGCGGTCGGCACCGGATCGATCGAAGAGCTCCGGCCCAAGGTCGCGCGCATCATCGCCGCGAGCGTGCGGCGTCACGAGGCGCGGCACGGCATCGACAACGAGCGGTCGACTCCGCTGCGCTTTCCGCGTCAGCTCGCCGCGTACGTCGACAACGACGGCGGGCCGATGGCATTGCGCGCGCGTGCCGAGCTCGCCGGCTATCTCAGTCAGATCGGCAACGAGCCGGTGACGCCACAGTTCGCGCTCTGGAACCTCGCGAGTCTCACGTTCAACCGCACGCGCTGGCAGTCGGCGGAGTTTTACGCGGGCGTCGTCGTGATCGAAGGGCTCGCGCGCGAGCTTGGCATCGGCGATGGGCCCACGGTGAAGCGCGGGCAGTTCGATCGCCAGCGCCTCGTCGCGCTCGCCGAGCCGCTCGCCGCACAGTCGAGCGACAAGCTGCGCGCCGCCGCACGCAATCTGTGGATCGAGCTGTACGGCGAGCCGATGCTGCCGATCATCGACGTCGCGCGCTAGAACTGGGTCGCGGCGCCGAACGTCATCCCGCCGCCGGGCATCGGCGCGACCGAGGGCACGATTGGCAGTCGGTTCCAGTTGTCGTCGCCGCGCGTACGCTTCGCGAGGTAGAAGCTATCGATCATGATGGGGAGGATCATGGCGGTCTCGCCGAGGAGGATCGATCGCATCGGCAGGCAGACGAACGACTCGGAGTTATTGCACTCGTCCTCCGCCGACCGGCCGGCGAGGTAGACGCCGCCGACCATCGCGACGCGCATCAGCACGCTGATCGTGGCGGACTCCGAGTTGCCGTACGCGACGTGAATCAGTGGTGGCAGCAGCAGCGACGGCGCTGCGAGGTAGTAGCGATCCGGTTGCACCATGAAGTACGTCAGCGGGATCACCGCGAGCAAATCCACCGGCAGCGTCCACTGCACGTAGCGCTCGTCGACGAGTGGCGCGGTCGTCGGGATTGGCAGATCGGCAGCTCGCTGCACCGGTGGCGCGCCGGGCTGCGGCGCGACTGGGCGAGGCGGCGGCAACGGCCGCGGCGACGTGACCGTGACGCAGCCGCTCGCAAGCGCGAGGGCGACGAACGCGCTAACGAAACCGGATCGCACGGCCGTGCCCCCTCAGCTCGTTGTAGCTCCACCAGCTCATGCCCTGCTTGCCGAAGTCGACGAGCACGATCGCGTGCGCGCCGATGCGTCCTGCTTGCGCACGCAGCGCAGCGATCGCGTGTTCCTTCGTCGGCGCCTCGCTGAACGCGTTCTTCTGGCGCACGACCACTTCCAGATCGCCGAGCACGTCGTACGGCACGGCGACGTCGGTCTCGTACACTTGCACGGCGGCCGGATCGGTTTGATATGGCACGCGCGCGTTCGCGTATTTCAGATCGACATCGCGCGCGATATCGACCGTGCACGCCGCGAGCGCGAGCCCGAGCACCACGATCATCCCCCGCATCATTCGATCGTAACCGGGTTTCGCACGCGTCCGACGGCGGCGGGCGGCAATCGCCAGCAACAGACGGCTGGCTGCTTCCTTGCCTCGATTTGCTACGCTAATGGTCATGAGATTGCTCATCCGCGCAGTGGTCACTGGCTTCGGCCTCGCACTCGGCTCCGCGCTGTTCAAAGAAGCGCGAACGCGCCTGGGTTGGGACGAAGAGGACGACGACAGCAACGCGAAACGCCAGGAGAAGGTGAACCAGCAAGACGGCGCGACGGACCCGGGCTTCCAACGTAGTTGACGCTGCGTGGCGGTGAGACCGCCAACACTCCCGATCCGGAACCTGTCGAATTCAGAAGCGCATTACGCCGTTTTGCGGAACACTGAGAGGTAGTGGAGTCCGCCAATCTGGCCCCCGGCTTATTGCTGGCGATGCCGCAGCTTGCGGACCCGAACTTCTCGCGCGCGGTCGTCCTCATGATCGAGCACAGCGAGCAAGGCTCCTTCGGTCTCGTGATCAATCATCCGAGCCCGATCAAGGCGAGCGAGCTGCTCGATAGCCTCGAAATGAGCTGGCGCGGCGAAGACTCCGCCGTCGTGTGGGCAGGTGGCCCGGTCAGCCCGAGCACGGGCTGGGTGCTGCACGAGCCGGTCGGCGGCACGCAGCCCGGGACGATCGAGATCACGTCGACGATCTCGCTCTCGACGTCGCCGGATCGCTTGCGCGCGATCGCGAATCAACCGCCACGCAACGTTCGCCTGTTGCTCGGCTATTCGGGCTGGGGCCCCGGCCAGCTCGCGCAGGAGATGGCGCGCGGTGCGTGGCTGCACACCGCGGCCGATCCGAGGATCGTGTTCGAGACGCCGCCCGACGAGATCTGGGATCGCGCGATGAAGTCGCTCGGCATCAACCCGCGCGACTTGTTCACCGGCCGCGGCGTGAACTAGTCGTAGTACTCGGCGCCGAGGTGGGTGATCAGCTCGTCGCCCTTCGTGTAGCGCAGCGTGTTCTTCAGCTTCATCAGCTGAATGAACAGATCGTGCTCGGGGTAGAGGCCCTCGGGCGTCATCGGCGACTTCCAGTAGAAGCTCAGCCACTCCTGGATGCCCGACATGCCGGCGCGGTGGGCAAAATCCATGAACAGCGCGAGGTCGAGCACGATCGGCGCCGCGAGGATCGAATCGCGGCACAGGAAGTTCACCTTGATCTGCATC
>DASUFX010000073.1:0-15147 GCA_036274355.1 Kofleriaceae bacterium
GAGACCGCATCGTCGATCGAGATCGATGGCAACGCGGTGGCACCGTCGAGCAAGGGCGGACGGTTCGACGTCGCGCCCGGTCATCACCGGATTCGCGTCAAGGCACCGGGGCGCCAGCCCATCGATCGCGAGTTCGACGTCGAGCCGGGTGGCACCGCGGTGCTGCGCGTCGCCGACGATGCGGGCGACGCGCCGTCGCCCTGATCAGAACAGCTGCGACAGGCGCGCGTAGACGTAACGACCCATGTAGTCGTAGGTCGACGCGTCCGAGTCGCCGGCAAAGCCGATGTAGATGAGTGACGGCTTCTGGTCGGTGATGTTGTTGACGCCGACCGTGAAGCGGGTCGTGCCCACCTTCGACTTTTGCGTGTAGCCCACGAACAGGTCGCCCGTGACGTTGAGGTCGACGTTGCGCGAGTACATCTGGAGATTCTCGGGCGTGTTGCAGTCGTTATCCACGCACTCCTTGTAGCCGCCGATGTAGCGCACGTTGATGCCAGCATCGATCGGCTTGAGGTCCCACGTCGTCGAGAAGTTCGCCTTGAGCCGCGGATACACGCCGAGGTCGTAGTAGCCGACGCCCTGGAGCAACTGGATCGTGTTGTCGAGCGTGTACTTGTGGAGGATCTGGCCCTCGAACTGATGGTGGAAGTGGCCTGCGCCGCCCTGCTTGTGGTCGTAGGCGAGCGCGAAGTCGACGCCGTCCGTCGTCGTACCACCGACGTTCGCCACCGGATCATCGACGAAATCGATGGCGCCGGCGAGCTGCGGATCGCGATGGATCTGGTTGCATGCGTCGTCCTGATCGCGTGTGTAGCAGTTCGCGAGGATCACCTGCGCGCCGAGCGCCTGGATCGCATTCGAGATCTTGATGTTGAAGTAGTCGAGCGTGAACGACAGGCCCTTCACGGCCGGTGGCTCGATCACGAGACCAGCGGTGAACACCTTTGCCGTCTCGGCATCGAGATCCGCGTTGCCGCCGACGACGGCACGCTGCTGCGAGGTGCCGAACACGGCGTTTGGCGCGACGCCTTGCTGCGCGCAACGACGCGCGGTGACCGGATCCGCAATCGGACCATCGCTGACGCCGTCGCCGTCGAGGTCGGTGTCACACGGATCGGTCGCGCTCGGGAAGTCGTCGGCCTTGCCCTGGTAGAGCTCGGCGACCGACGGCGCGCGGAACGCGGTCGAGTACGTGCCGCGGATCGCGATACCGCCGACCGTCTTGAACAGTGCGCCGGCCTTCCAGGTCAAGCCGCTGCCGAACGTGTCGTACTTGAAGCCGCGTGCGGCGAGGTTGAATTCGAGCCATTGCGCAGCGGACAGACCCGACACGGGCACCACCGACAGCTCGCCGAAGCCTTCGATCACGTCGTACTTGCCCTTCGTCGGCGCGAACGCGTTGCCGGTCGTGTCGCCGGTTGCAGTCAGTGGGTCCGGCGTCGAACCGCCGGCTTCCTGGCGATAGTCCGTACCGACGGCGAGCGAGACGTCACCGCCGTTCGGCAGCTTCGTGATGCGGCCACCCGCCTGCGCGAGCGCCGTTTTCTGATCGTTGAAGCCGCTGCTGACGCCGGTGAACGTGACGTAGTCACGCATCTGGCTGTTGATCGAGCCCGCCGGGCCCATGATGTTCATCGGCACGCAGCCGGGGATCGGGGCAGCCGGTGTTCCGCAACGCGGCGTGCCGTCGGTATCGATGAAGCTCGGCCCGACCGCGTTCGCGAGGTGGCTCAGGATCAAGTTGCCATCGCCCTCCTGCGTCGACGTGGTGTGGCCGTAGTTGTACGAGAGCTCCCACTTCCAGTTCTTGAGCAGTGGCGCGTCCTCGGGAACCTTGCCCGACAGGCCGGCGACGATGCGGAACGTGTCGACGTTCTGCAGCGAGCGGCGCGGACCGAACTCTTCGAGCCGGCGGCGGTAGTCGTACACGTCACCGCCCGTGGTGTTGTAGATGCTGTCGCGCGAGATCGGGACCGCCGCAAGGAACGGCTCGGACGCGAGCTGCTGATCGGATTGGCGGTTGAGGTAGAGGCCCTCGAAGAACGCCTTCGCGTTATCGCTGAGGTCGTAGTGACCCTTGCCGAACGCGTTGTAGCGCTGCGACGGCGTGAACAAGTAGTTCGACGGCTGGTAGTTGTAGAGGTCGTCGTCGGTAAACGGTGCCCAGCCACCGCTACCGTTTGGCTTGCATGCGCCGACCATCGCGCCGCACAGGTTTGTCATGCCGTCGGGTATGCCGTCGCCGTCGTAGTCGATCGCACCGGGGGCGATGCGGCCGCCCGGCGTCGCGCTCGATCCGCCGATGCTCTCGCGCATGGTCGGATCGGCTTCGGTGAAGTCGTAGTCCTTGTCGAACGCCGAGTACGTGCGATCGCCGGCCATCACCGGGCTCTGGTGCTGCCAGCCCGCCGAGAAGATGATGTTGCCCTTCTTCGATGAGTGACCGGTGACGAAGCTCATGTCGTACGCGAAGCCGTCGCCGCGCGGCGAGCCGCCGGTGTAGAGCGCGACCTCGGTGCCGTTGAAGTCGTCACGGGTGATGATGTTGACGACGCCACCGATCGCATCGGAGCCGTAGATCGCGGAGGCGCCGTCCTTGAGGACTTCGACGCGCTCGATCACGGCGAGCGGGATCGCGTTGAGATCGACTGACGAGTCAGCGCCGGTACCGCCGGGCACGACACGGCGGCCGTTGAGGAGCACGAGGGTGCGGTTCGCACCGAGGCCACGGATGTCGACGCGCGTCGAGCCGTCACCGCCGTTGTTGACCTGCGCGTTGATCGCGTTCGACTGCGCGGGCAGATTCTGGATGATGTCGCCGATCGTCGACACGCCGGCGCCGTCGAGGTCAGCCTTGTCGAGCACGGTGACCGGGGCAGGGGTGTTGAGCTCGCGACGATCAATGAGCGAGCCGGTCACCACGATCGTTTCGTTGCCGACTTGCTCCTCGGCCATCTTGGCGAGCTCCTCGTCGGTCAGGTCCGGTGTCTTGGCGACGTTCGGCTGGTCCGCGGGTGGCGCAGCCGCACCATCGGCGGGCGGCGTCGTGCCGTCGGCCGGGGGCGTGGCCGGGGTCGCCTCGGTACCTTCGGCGGCGCGTTCGCCAGCCGTCGGTTCCGTCGGCTGAGCGAGCCGGCGCTTCGCGAAGATCCGTGAACGCAGCGGACGCATCCGCAACGTCGTCGGAGCAGCATGGTCGTCAGCGGCAGCGTCGCCGACGACGAGAGCGAACAGAACAACGCAGAAGAATCCACTTCGTGCCAACATGTCGCGGGACCGTCGCACGGTGTCGCGGTAGTCCCCAATGCTACATCGGTAACGGCCGCTGACTTGATCAGCCGATGTCGAGACCTTTGGCTAACACGTGCGCCGCACGCGACATCTGATCGCTGACGGTCGTTTGCACAAATAGTCCCGCCGACCAGCCGACCAATGATGCGAACCAAAGCTGAAGCAACATGAAGGCGTAGGTCATCTCACGCTCGGTTGGCGGTGCGCCCGCAGCGTCGACGAACTCGAGCTTGCCGCGACCCCGCATCGCAGCGATGACAAGGCCGGTCATTCGTCCCTGATACCCGGCGACCTTTGCGGCGATCTCGGGCACGCCGGACGCCATGGCCCGGATCATTGCGTGCGCGACTTGCGGCCGTTTGCAGATATGGCGCGTCGCGATCGCAAAAAATGCGCTGACCCGCGTGGGGATCGTGCTGCCGTGCGCGGGGCGGCGCTCGAGCTTCTTCTCCAGTCGCTCGGCTTCGCGGCTCATCGCGGCTGCGAGGAGATCTTCTTTACTACGGAACCGCTTGTAGAGCGTGCCGAGTGCGACGTTCGCGCGAGCGGCGACTTCGCGCTGGCGCACGTGGTCGAAGCCGCCGCGTTCGGCGAGGTCGAGCGCAGCATCGAGGATCGCGTCGCCGCGGTCTTTGGAAGAAGTAGAACGTGTTTCAGCCACCCAACCAGTCTCCGTTGAAACAGATTAGCTGATTCGTCGAAGGATAGAAGCCACCAACTGCACCACACATCTCGCTCGGGAACCTCACGGTGTCGGTGCCGGGGTTTTCCCAGTCGCAATCGACGCGCAACTTGTCGCCAGGTGCGATGTACATCGGCGCGAGCGTGAAATCGAGGAACTTCGGATTGAACGACCACTCGGTCTTCCAGTCCTCGTCGAAGAGCACGCGTTGTTCGCCGGCCTTCGGCGTGTACGCGATGCGCACGTGCTTGCCGAGCGAATGCTGATGACCGGCCAGCTGCCACACGTTCACGCCGGCTTCGAACGTGCACTCGACGCTCGCCTTCGATGCACCAGGCGTGACGTCGAACGACGTGTTCATCACGGCCAAGAAGTCGGCCGGCGTCTTGTTCGGCGACACGGAGTCGTAACGCACGTTGAATGCGGCCTGCCCGTCGAACGCGGTGTCGCTTGCATTGAGCCAGTGCGTCTGGATCACGAGCTGGTTGCCGCCCTTCACACGGCGAACGAGCCCCTCGGGCAGCTTGTTCTCGGGTGACTCGGCGGCATCGCCGCCGGTGCCGCCGACGATACTGAAGAACACCATCTCTTCGTCTTTGCAGTCGTGGGTGTTCGGCGCCTGCGCGAGCGAGGTCGTGTACAGGATGATGTGGTGGCTGCCGGTCGTGTTGTAGCCGGCGACGCGCCCGATATCGGAGTCCGCGTCGATGTATGCGTCGAGGTAACTGCACACGATGCGGTCCTCGCCCGGCTTGATGTCACGCACGATCGGCGACAGGTACTGCACCTCGCCGTTCGTTGGCGGCGGCGGCGAGAAGCCCGCGAGCAGCTCGGATTCGTTGTCACTCGCGCAAGCCGCGAGCAGGCACGACACAAGAGCAAGGCGCGTGGTGGTCATCATCGGGGCGGACTAGAACATGTTCTACTTTTCACCGACAACGCAGCTGCGCAGCAAATGCGCCTCAGTTGCCGCTGTGTCTGCCAATTACGTAAGAGCCGTTAGCGGCCGATCATCGCGAGCACCTGCTTGGCGGCTCGTTGGCCGCTCGCGAGCGCTCCCGCGACCGAGCCTTCGTACTCTTCATCGGTCGCCTCGCCGGCGAGCACGAGCCGATCACCAAGCGGCCTGCTCAGCTGCGCCGCGACGCCCATGCCACCGACGCGCGTGTAGCTGTACGCGCCGCGTGCGAACGGATCCTTGCCGTAGTCGTGAAAGTGATAGTGCTGGACGGCAGCTGCGACCCGACCGCGGGGCAGGCTGACCGTCAGTGCGAACTCGTCGATCGCGCGTTCGGCGAGTGCGTCTGCCGAATAGCTCGCGAGAGCACGTGCATGCGGGCCTCCTGCCCAGGCGGTGAGCGTAGTCGCGTGGTCGCGCGTGCGCATCCAGAACGACGGGAATGCGGTGTCGGTATCGTGTGCGAATGCCAAGTCGTGCGGCCCGAGCTCGTGCCACACCGGTTCGCGCAGGCAGAGGACGATCTTCACGACCTGACCCATCGCGAGTCGCGAGAGCGCCATCGCGTGGTCGCCGAGCGCAGGTGTGAAGCGCACGGCACCCGCTTGCAGGACGCCGAGTGGCAGCGTGACGATCGCGCGATCCGCAACGACGACGGTGTCGCGGCCGTATTCGCTGCACGCGAGCTGGACCTGGCTGCCTTGCCACTCGATCGCGAGGACGACACAGCCATGGCGCACGACGGTGTTCGCGGTGGACAGGCGCGCGCGCATCCAGCTCGCGAGTGAGCCGTAACCGCCGGATAACCGCGTTTGCGCCGGTTCGTCTCCGCTCGCGCCTCCGGCGCCGCCGGCATCCGATGCGACGCCCGCGATGCCGATGTCGTCGATCGGCGACGCGTAGAAGCCTTCGACCAGCATCGCAAACAAGCGCGCATCGCGCGGGGGCAGCTTCGCGCGCTCGAGAAACGCGCGTGCGGACTCGTCGTGGCTTGCGTCGGGCGCGCCCTCGAGCATCGCCGCGAGCTTCTCCCAGAGATCGTTGACCTCGACGAGGCGATCGCCCTCGTGCATGTAGTGGCGCTCGTGAATCGGCTCGATCGCGAGCTCCGCCTCGCGTGCGAGGGTACGCGTCACGTCGGGACAGCCATGGATGAACTCGGGGCCGAGCTCCACAGGAAGCTCGGAGTCGACATGCCGCACAGTGCGCGCACGGCCACCGATTCGATCAGTGGCTTCGATCAGCACGACCGAGACGCCGCGCTCGGCAAGCTCGCGTGCGGCAGCAAGTCCCGCGAAGCCAGCTCCGACGATTGCGACCTGGGCGTCCGCTCCCATGTGCGGATCAGGTGCAAGCCGTACGCCTTAGTTGATGATGCCGCGCAAGAGAAACTGGCAGAGGTGGTGATACGCCTCGAGCCGTTGCATTCCGGATCGCGCGATCAAATCTCTGATCGACGTGGTGCCATCGATCCACGGCAACAACAGGCGCGCACGTGGCTCGATCTCGATGGGAATGAGCTCGTGCATCGGCCGCACGAGCGTCGGCGTGCGGTACGGATCTTCGAGCAGGCCTTCGTAGACGCCGACGATCGTCTCGACGTGGCTCTGCAACAGCTCGCGCACGTCGTCGGTGCGTGGCTCCTCGTCGAGGGCGAGCTCGATCGCGGTGACAGCTTTGTCCATCTCGTCCATCCCCGCATACGCCAGTGCACGATGGAGCAGGGTCTCGACGCGCCGATACGCACGCGCCTGTGGCTTCTCGCCGGCAGGCGCGTCGTCGTCGAGATGAGCGAGCAGCTCGTCGCTGCGCGCCGCGATCGGATCGAACGGTAGTACCGGGTCCTGGCGTGTGGGCTCGTGGAATGCCGAGGTCTGGCTCGGTTCCTCACCCGGCGTGCGGACCCGCACTCTGAGCTCCGGCGTCCACAGTTGCTCGGCACGTTTGAACGCAGCCGTTGGCTCGTCATCGGCGTGGTGGTGTTTGCTGCCGAGCGTCTCCATCAGCGCGGTGGGCGGCCGGCCGGCCGGATACTCGCGGGTGTCGGGCGTGACCAGCGACGAATTGGTGATCGTGCGTTCGAACTTCGAGGTTGCGAGCTCGCTGAACAGCTCGCCGAGATACTTCGCGACGACGTACGACGACGTCAGCATGCTGCGCTCGGCGATGAAACTCTCGAGCTCGTCGACCACCAAGTTCGCGCGCTGGTAGCGCGCACCCGGCGAGCGAGCGAGCAAGCGCATCACGATCTTCTCCAGCCGGGCTGGATAGCCGCGGACGAGGATCGACGGTGGTGCCGGATCGTTCACCACGATCGACTCCATGACCTCGAAGTCGCTGTTGCCGAGGAATGGGCGCTGGCCGACCGTGAGCTCGTAGAGCATCGTGCCGAGCGAGAACAGATCGCTGCGGTTGTCGATCGCCTCGCCGCGGCACTGTTCGGGCGACATGTACGGCGCTTTGCCGCGCTTGAATCCGGTGCGTGTCTTCGCGCCACGGCGCAGGTTCGCGCGCGCGATGCCGAAGTCCACGAGCTTGACCGCGCCTTCATAGCTGACGATCACGTTGCTCGGCGATACATCGCGGTGCACGAGGTGGAGCGGTCCGTCGGCGCTCGTGCGGTCGTGCGCGTAGCCAAGCGCCGAGGCGGTGCCGACCACGATCGCGAGCGAGACCTCGAGTGGAATCGGCATCTGGCGCTGCTTCGCTTCGATGCGAACGGTGCGCGCGTTCTGACCGTGGATGTACTCCATCGCGAAGAAGAACGTGTTGTCTTCGACGCCGACGTCGAACACATCTGCGATGTTCGAATGCCGCAGCGTCGCCGCGAGCCGCGCTTCATCGAGGAACATGTTCACGAAGCTGCGGTCGCGCGCGAGGCTGGGCAGGATGCACTTCAAGACGACGAGCTTTTCGAACCCGGCCGTACCCGACACACGTGCGAGATAGATCGTCGCCATCCCGCCGGTCGCGAGCTCGCGAATGATCTCGTACTTGCCGAGTCGATCGCCCGCCTTGAATTCGTCGGCGTACTTGCCCACTCCGACGACACGCTAACACGCGGAGCGCGTCAGCGCGGGGGCATTGCGTAGCCGCGCGACGGGAACGGATTGGCCGTATCCCGGGTCTGGAGCTCGGCCGGCGTCCACACCGCGCCACGCTCGGAGAAGATCGCAAGGCCGACGACACCGACATTGCGGTCGCCAGAGGTACGCGCCGCGTAAGAATCGGCGACCTTGCCAAAACGGAATGCTGCGACGTTCGCATCCGACGTGCGGAAGCCGTCGATCACGAGCGTGTCGTGCGGGTCGACGATGTAGCCGCGGCGATTCGGGTCCGCTGGCTTGCCGTCGATCACATCGAGGCCATCGACGGAGGCGACGACCTCGAAGCGCGCCGTCGTCCCATTGCGCACGATGATCTTGTAGCGCGCGCCGTCCTCACCGACGATCAATGTGCGGCCCTGGGCCTGGAGGCCGGGCAGGGTATGCCCCGATTCGTCGACGAGCGCGACCGCGAGCGAGCCATCGCCGGCGTAGATCTCGAGCGGCTGAGGCCGCGTACCGAGATATTGCGCGTGCGCCTCGATGCCATCCGCGTCGTTGTAGTGGAGCAGCACTTCCGCCCATGCCTGCGCCGACGAGCGCACGAACGGCGCGAAGCTGATCGGAGCGTAGACCTGCTCGCCATACGTCGTGCCCAGGCCCGGGCGATCGGGCACCGGCTGTGCTTGCGCGATCGACGATCCGGACTCCGCGGCGTGCGCCGGCTGATACGACGACGGCGGCGCCGGGTCGTATGCCGCGGCGCCGCCCGAGTACGCCTCGGTCGGCGGCGCTGCCATCTTTGGGGAGCCGCCGTACATCGAGCCGCCGCACGCGGCGACGAGCGCAAGACAAACCGGTAGCGATGAGTGCCGCAGCACTCTGGTGGAGCTCAACATGATCTTTCCTTTCGGGTTCGCTCAGCGGCCCCAGTGCACGCCGAGCTCGAAGAACATCGTCACGTCGGTGCGCGGCGGCTTCGTCGCCTCCGAGCACGGACCACTGCACGTCGCCGTCGCGCCGGCCATCTCCGGTCCCTGCGCGACGAGGCTGCGGAACGCCATGAAGTAACCAATCCGTTTGCGGTCACCGCGCGCGTTCGGTGCGCCGCGGCGGCCGATGTCGAGACCGAACGCGAGCTCACCGCTCGGCCGATCGAGGACGCCGCCGTTACGCCACGCCACGTGCTCGTAACCGGCGCCGAGCTCGCCCCAGAAGTCGGCCGCGAACTTCGACTCGAAGCCGGTGTTCGCGAACGAGTAGCGCAGCGCGCCGCCGAGTCGCGTCGCGCGACCCTTGCGATCCATCAGCTCGTCCGCGTTGTCACCGACGCGGTAGTAATCGACGAGGCCGCGTAGCGTCAGGTCGCCCATGCGATAGCCGAGCGCGCCCGAGATGCCCATCGAGAAGCCGTCGGCATCGCCAACGTCCGAGCCGCCGAGCAACATGCCGAGCCGGCCGTCGACCTCACGCGGCGTTCGATCTCGCGGCCCACCGTCGGTGGCGACGTACGTCTGCGCCTGCGCCGAGGCAGTCGAAGCAACCAGAAGCAGCGCGGCTAGTTTCGTCATACGCCAACCCAACGCACCTTGCGGCCGTGACTTACAGCGCGACTGTTTCCGCGCTGTCCCACACTGTATGGCCATGCTTCGCCTGGTCTTGATCTCCGCGGGTTTGCTCGATCACCACGGCCACAAGCTCCACGTGTAGTAGCTACCCGCGAGCACGATGCCGGTGATCGCCCACGCACCGAACAGCTGCAGCGCGCGCGCCGGCCACGGTTTGGTCTTCGTGATCGCGCACAGCGCGCCACCGATGATCGCGCCGACCGCGGCGCCGCCGAGGCCCCACGCGACGACTCCGAGATAAACGATCGTGATCGCGTTCGCTGGCGCCTTGGTCATCAGCTCGCCGCTCAGCGGTGCATAGACGAGCTTGGGCCACTGTCCCCAGTCGCACGCGGCGTACGCGAATGCAGCGCCGATGATCGCGCACATCGCGATGACATAGGCGCGTTGCCAGCGCGGCATCACCTGCCTCCCGTGTGGCAGCGCGTGCACGTCGTGCCGGTGAGCTTGAATGCGGCCTTGCCGTCGTCGTGGCAGGGCAGGCATGCCGGTTTCTTCGGCGTCGCGAGCTCGAGCACCGAACCGCTGAGCACCGGGTGACACGCGACGCACGCGAGCGGCTGATGATCGGGTGTCTCGACGTGCGATGCGTGATCGAACGCGCGGCGCACCGACCACGCGGCAGCGAGGCGCGTGCTCTCGCGTTCCGCGGCGAGGCCGAGGCGATGACAGCCATCGCAGCTCTCGAACGTCGGCGCCGGCCCACGCTTGTTCTCGTGACAGCCCTTGCCGATACACGATGCGTGACCGCGTGGCGTACGCAGCTGCGCCGATGCCGTGCGGAGCTTGTGGCAGCTGGCGCAAGCGCCTTTATGCTTGTCGTGATCGAGCATCGCACCGAACTCGGTGCGCTCGGGCAGCGCGCGATCAGCGACGAGCTTGCGCCACGGTTCGGTCGCGTTGTGGCACGCGCCGCAGATCAGTGGTGAGCGCTCACCGAAGTCCTTCGCGTGGCATCCCGTGCACGCGGCGTGACCGATGATCTCCACTTCGCCACGCGGGCTCAGTGGATGACATGCCGCGCACGGCCGGCCCTTGACCGCGTCGGCGTGGACACCGGTGTGCAGGAAGCGCTTCTGCGGGCGGTTGACCTCGAAACGATCGGGTGCCTTGTCGTGGCACCGCGTGCATGCGGACGTCGTGCTGAACGCGGCCTTGCCGTCGTGGCAGCCGCTCGTCGCGCAGTCGTCCTGTTTCGGGCGTGGCAGCTCGGTGTCGTCGGTGGCGCGGATCGCAGCGTGGCACGTGTTGCAGTCGCGGCCAGCGGCGCTCCGTCCCGCGTGCTTGGTGTGCGAGAACACCGCCGTCACCGAGTCACGCACGAGCGCGAGCTCCGGTGGCTGCGGCTTACCAACTGCGCGCGGATGGCAGGTCGTGCAGTTGGCCATCGCCGTCGTGTGTCCCTGCGCGCTCGAGCCATCGTGACAATTGGTGCAGCGCGCGTGCGTGGCCGGCTTGGCCTTCGCGCGGATGTCGTGACACTGCGTGCATGCAGCGGCGCTGTGCTGCTTGTGACCGAACGAGATATTGAAGTCCGGATCCGCGGTGTACGGCGGATAGAACACCGGTAGCTTGCCGGCGTACGGCTTCTGCAGCACTGCATCGGCGTGGCAGCTCGTGCACACCTGCGCGTTGTCACCGAGCACGAGCTTCGCGCCGCGCTTGGGCGCCGTCGGCGCAGCGCCATGGCATGCGCCGAAGCAGGCTGCGTGTCCCGGTTTGCCGACGAGCTTGCCCTTCGTCTCGACGTGGCACTTGTTGCATGGCAACACGCCGACGCCTTTCACGTCGAGGTTGCGGTCGTGCACGATGTGATCGAAGCCGGTGAGCCCGAGCGTCGCGATCACGACGAGCGCGGCGACGGCGAGGCGCATCAGTACACGCCCTCGATCATGAGTCGCAGGCTCTTGAAGCCGTAGATCTCGGGCTGGAGATCGAGACGGCTCGACAGCTCGTAGCTCGCGAGCAACCGCAGCCGCGAGCCGATCCACGCATCGATCGTCGCGCGACCTCCGCCGCGGTACTCGCTCGTTTGAATGCCGGTGTCGATGTCGCTTCGACAATCCGCGACGGCCGCGGCGTCGCAATACACCTCCGCGTAGCGCGTGCGCCGGCCGTACACTTCGACCTGCGCCGAGAACCGGCGCGCGCCGAGTGACATCCGGACCGTGGTGCCGAGCTCGGTGAAACTTTCCTCGCCGAGCTCGGGGCCGAACTGCCGCGGCATCTCGTCGGCCACGAGTGGCACGTCCGGAATCTGCTCTGCGAGCGTCGCCTGTCGGCTCGTCTGTCGCGTGACGCCGGTGAGCCCAAGGCCGATCGTGCGGCGCAACCGCACCTCGAGACCGCCGCCGACCTCGAAGTAGCTCGCCGCGAACGTGTTGCGTGCGATGTTGTTCGATACGAGGTCGTTCGCGTACGCGCCGCGCAGCAACAGGTCGATGTTTTCTGCGATCAGCGTGCCGGCGCGGCCCGAGACGAGCAGCTGCGGCACGACCGGGCCGAGGTCGAGGTAGCGTTTCGTCTCGAGCGGATCGTTCTGCGGCACCGACGGATCCCAGCGCCAGTCGGTGTCGCGACGATGCGTGACGTCGAACACGAGGTTCGTCACCTGCTTGTAGCGGCTGCGCAGCTGCACGTGCTCGTTCGCGAGCACACCGTCGAGCGTGCGCGCCGAGCCGATCACGGCAATGTCCTTGCGCGGCCGCCAGTCGATCTGGATCTGGCTGTGCTGCGACGCTTTGTCGGCGGCGGCACCGACCGCGGTGAACGCGAGGAACTCACCGCTGATCGCAAACGGAATTGGCGTCTTCAAGGCGCGAAAGTCGATGCGCAGTGACGAGCCACCGATACCCGCGCGGTTCTTGCCGTCAGGGCGGTCGACGCGCGTGTAGTCCGCGACGCGAAAACCGCTGTACAGGCTGCCGCGGATCAATTTGCCTTCCCAGGCGGCGACCGCACCGACCATGTGCAGCATCCACGGTCCATAGACGTAGAGGCTGCCGGCGCGCAGGCGCAACGGAGCGAGTCGCTTGTCGGGCAAGAAGTCCTGCACCTCGCCCCAGCCCTCGCGCAAATCGAAGCCGCTGCGATCGAACCAGTTCGCGATCGGCGGCGCGACACGCACGTCCTTCGGCGTCGGTGCCATCGGATCGAACGACATCGTGCTGCGCGTCAGCTGGAACCGGCTCGCGAAATAGGTCGAGAGGCTCTGCAACATGACACCGCGCGAGCTGAAGTAGCCCTCGCCGAGCGCGTACGCATGTAGCTGCGAGAACTCGTAGGGCTCGAGCGGCTTGCCGGCAAGGTTGTCCTTGCCGGTCAACGCGGTGCCGTCGACGACGTAGCCCATGTTGAACCGCACCGAGACCGGGCGGCGCAGATCGCGAACCGAGCCGAGCTCGACCGCGGGCTCGCGTGCGGCCGCTTTTACCGAGGCGTCCTCGGCGGGCGCCGGTGTGAGCGCGGACGCAGGTGCAGGGTCTGGCTTGCTCGCCGCGGCAGTCCGCACTCGCATCTTGAGATTGCGCGGCGGCGGCTCGTGCGTGAGCGTCAGCTTCGCCGGCTCGGCGCGCGCGGTCGCAGTCGGCACGAGGACGAGCGCGAGCACGAACGCGAATGCTCGCGTCATGGTCTCACCGTGTGGCAGCCCGAGCCCATGCACGTCGTCTGCTGGTCGTGACAGGTCAAGCACGAGCGCACGTTGACGCGCGCGATGCCACCGTGCTCATCGCCATTCGCGAACATGCCCGGAAAGCCGTGCGAGCGCGGACGCTGCGCGTGACACGCGGTGCAGAACTCGATGACGTGACAGCGCGCGCAGCGATCGCGATCGGCTGCCGCCTCCGCGCCGTGATCGAGCTCGCGGAACGTGATGCGGTGATCGCTCGGCCGCATCGTCTGATGGCACTCGTCGCAGTTGTCGCGGCCGTTGCCGGACATCTGGGTGTGGCACGCACCGCAGCGAGCACCGTCACGCTCCGCGGCCTCCGCGTGATCGCGGCGGAATGCCAACGTGTGATCGAGAGGACGCTCGGTTGCCGGCAGGTGATTGCGCGGAGCGAGCGACGTCAGTGTCTGCGTGCGCTGACTGTGGCAGGTCTCGCACGCGCGCATGCGCAGCTCGGCCGGCGTGCGCTGGGTGTCGTCGTGACAGCCGACGCAACGCTCGATGCGCGGCGGTGCGTGATCGGTGTACGTCGTCGACGCCGCACTTTGCGCGTGGCACTCCTCGCAGCGAATTGCGGTGCCGCGGCGGTCGGACTTGTGGTGCTCGTGATCGAAGCGCAGGTCGTTCTTGATCAGTCGCGCGCGCGTGCGCAGGTTGACGCCGTTCTTGTGACAGCCGTTGCAGCTCGTCATCGCGGGCGCGTTGTCGAGATGGGTCTCGGGGGCGTGGCAACGCGCGCACGTCGCGTGGTTTGGCGTCGCGAGGCTGCCGTCGCGGACGTGACAGTCGGCGCACGCCACGTGGAAGCCGACGCGACCTTCCATGCGCGAGAAGTCCATGTGGATCGCATGCGAGAACCGCACCGGCTCGGCGCGCCAGATGTCCTCGATCGGATACGGGCGCAGCGGTGCCGCTAGCGGCGTCGCGGTGACCTGCGTGTGGCAGACCTTGCAGAGCTCGCCCGGGGCTGAGAGAAACGCCTGCTTGTGGCAGCCGTCGCACGGCTTGTGATCGTCACTGCCGGGACGCTTGTCCATCGCGTGGCACGTCTCGCACTTGATCTGCGCGTGCTGGGAATGCGAGAGGCGCGTCTTGTCGATCGGTGGCGCCGGCGCTTCGATCGTGCGCGCCGACGAGCAGCCGATCAGTACCAGGACTGCAATGAGGAACGAGCGAGCCATCCCCGAGGCCGCGTCGACGGTAACACGAGCGCAAACCTCGTACGACCGCGCAAGGCCCGTACAGTGCGGAACCCAGATCCTGCGTAGTTTGCGTGCCGATCACCGGGAACACGCGTTGCAATCTGCCTAGACATGCGAACGAGCGAGGTGGACCCGAACGCCTCCGGCGAGATCGAAATCCCGCCGCCGGCCAAGCCGCAGCGTGTTGTCGACAAGAAGACGGTGGTTGTCGACAAACGCGGTCTGTTACCGATCCGCAAGCCACGCGCGCTGACGATCAAGGAGTAGTGAGCGGCGGCAGCGTTCGAGTGAGCGCTGCGATGCGGTCCTCGTGCGTGAGATGAGGTTGCCAGTCGGTCAGCAAGCGACGCCCGCGGACAAGCCGATCCTCGCCGTCCGGTCGCCACCACGCGACCGCGAAGCCGCGCACGCCCTCTGGCGTGTACGCGATCAGGACGCGATGACCATGCAGCTCCGCGAGCACCGGCTCGAGCGCGTCGAGTGCCGCGTGGACGACGACCATGCCGTCGGGTGCGACGAACCCTCGCGCGTGCACGAACATGCGCTCGATGAACGTCGCGTCGGTCATCCGCCAGCGCGCGCGATAGGGGTCGCCGCCACCGGGTTCCGGAATCGGTGCGTTGCAGGTGACGAGGTCGCAGCTGCCGCGTAGCTCGGGCGCGATGCCGT
>DASUFX010000074.1:0-4226 GCA_036274355.1 Kofleriaceae bacterium
GTGGTGCGCGCGCCCGGTTACGTCGCCGCCGCACAACAGGTCACCGTGCGCAGCGGTCGCGGCATGCAAGACGCGACGTTCGATCTCGTGCGCGGCGCGACGCTCGCCGGCGAGGTCCGCGACCGATTCGGCCGCCGCGTCGCTGGTGCGAAAGTATCGATCGGCGACGTCTCGACCGTCACCGACGGCAACGGCGAGTTCCGGCTCTCCGGCGTCGAGTCCGGCACGCTCGCGGCCGAGAGCGAGGGTACGCGGGCCGCGCTCGATCTGCGGCTCGCCCCTGGTGACGAACGGCTGTCGCTCACGCTAAATCTGTCCGAGTGAAGCGCACGATAGACGAGAACGGCAACTACGTCATGGTGCCAAGGTGATCGCCTCGGTGCAGTCGCCCGGGCCCGCGTGCTCCTTCTGATCGACGAGCACGACGCAGAACACGGTCTCGTCCGCGCCCAGCGCCGTGATGCCGAGGTCCGCGCACACGGACGGCAGTGTAGCCGCGGTCGCGGCGCCGACATCGGTGAGATAGAGATCGAGCGAGCCGGTGATCTTCGCGCCATCGGACACGACGTCGTCCGGCGCGATCGCCGGAATCGGCAGCACAGTCGTCAGCGTGTCGTCGCGACAGTCGTGGATCTCGGCAACGCCTTCACCGAGGTCGCCGTCGGCATCCTCGTACTCGACGGTAATGCGGACGTCGTCGTGGAGGTCATCCGCAGGATCGATCTGATCGGGCGTTGCCGATAGCACGTGCACTATCGGCGCCGGATCATCGCTGGCGCAGGCGGCCCAGGTACCCGTGAGCAGTAGTGGGAGCAGGATGCGTCGCATGGTGGTCCTCATTGGATCTGGATCGGCGTTGCACCGATCTCGATGGCAACGATGCCGTCCTGTTGCGGCGCACCGTCGATGTACACGCAGATGATCGTGACGGTCTGGCCCGATGCCGGCGCCGTCGACATCGCGGCGGTGTCCGGATCGCGGAGGCTCAGCGTCGTCGGGATCGTCCATGTGCGCTTGTAGTTGAAGACGTCGCCCTGCGCCGGCGGGCCGGCTGCGTCGTACGTCGTCGGGCCGACGTGCGGGTCTTGCGCCGCCGCGTCGAGCACGATCTGGCGGCCGTCGCCGATCTGCAGGATCACCGCGGCGAACGGGATCGCGTTATCCGCGGTCTCGAAGTCGTGCACGGTGTGCCGTAGCGTCAGTGTCGTGTTCACGCTGACCGTCACGGGGCCGGCGCCGTCGAGGCGCGTGGTGCCATTGAAGATGCCGATCTGCGGCCGCTTCGGCGGGTTGTTGAGGTTTGGTGCCGGAGCGGCGCCGGGTTCGCGCAATGCGCCAGCGTTGATCCACGCCTCGAGCTCGGCGATGTCTTCTTCTTCGAGCGGCGGCGCACCGAGCGGCATCTGCGTCGCGACGCCGTTGCGATGGCGGATCTTGTCGATGAACAAGCTCTCCGCCGCGCTTCCCGGTTTCACGCGCAGGCGATCGTCCTTCTCGATGCCCGGCCGATTGACGAGGTATGCGTACATCAGCGCGGGCGTCGAGAGGTTGGGCTCGAACTGACCGTTGTGGCAAAGGCCGGGCTGCCCCGAACAGCTTCTCGCGATGATCCGCTGATGCAGATCGTCGAGGCTGCCCGGTGCAGCGGTCGCGGTCACCTCCAGCGGATCGGGATCGACGCCGGCATCGACGTCGCCGTCGTGCCGCTCGTCGTTGCCACACGCGCCGAGCGTGCCCAGCGCGAGCGCGATGTAGACGAGGCGCTTCATGCCATCACCTCCTGCATGAGGAGGCCGGGCCGTGCGTTCTCGCCGACGAGCGCGTCCTTCATCGCGGTCTCGTGACCGAGCACGCTCATCGCCGTCATGATCGAGTCGATCGTCTCGTAACGGCCCGAGGTGCGGCCGCTCTGCACGATGCCGGTCGGAGCGATGACCTGGTTTGGCTTGATGTCCGGGCCGAGCGCGAGCATCCACACATCGCGATCTCCGTTATCGCCCTGGCCGTGGTCGATACCGGAGCGGCCGAGGCTGTCGGGGTTGTTGCCGTTGAAGAACAGGTGACGGCCGTGCTCCGGCATGATGATCAGCGTCGTCGTGTCTTTGAGCTCGGTATCGGCCTGGATGAAGTTCCACAGGTGCGTGACCATCGCGTCGGCGAGCTGCTGGCTGCGCAGATAGCCGTTGAAGTCCATGTGGCAGACGTCGATATCGAGCAGCGTGATCGCCATGACGGCCGGCTTGAACTTCGAGAGCACGCGCTCTGCGTGATAGATCGTCTTCGCGTCGTTCGTGCCATCGATGGTGCCGTCGGTCTTGCGTAGACCGATGCCAAAGCTGTCGGCGAAGAACGATTGGTACGTGCCATCCGAGTAGATCTCGGCGAGGTGGTTCTGGATCCGAGCGTTGTCCTCATCGGCGAGGTGGACGATCGGATCGGTCGGCGAGAACGGCGGCGAGTTGCCGTCGAGGATCTTCGTCAGGCGGTCCACTGCCGCGTCCTCCGCCGCATTGCGCGGAATCGTCGGCAGCGCACCGGGCTGCACGTCGATCGTGCGCTTGCCGCTCGTGAGGATCGGGACGAGCGGCTGCATCGCGCCCGGCGGCTGCAGATAGACGCCGGCGTACTTCGGGCCGTAGCCCGGATTGTCGCTCGTGATCAGCGCGCGGTAGAAGCCGCCGACCATCGACACGTACCAGGCGTCGGTTGCCGGCGCGTTCGTCGCACGGCGGTGCAATTCGAAGATCGTCGGTACGGGCAGGTGCGCGTCGGCGCGGTTCTCGAGCTGGTTGTAGAAGCCCGAGAGCAAGCAGCCGTGGCCTTGCAGGTGGCCCGGCGGTCCGTCGGCGTAGCGCAGGTTCGTGACGAGCGTGCCGAGCGTATGCAGCGGTGTCGCGCGCGGCGCCGGCAACGCGAGTGGCTGCGCGGTCGCCGCGTACTCGGGTGCGATGCGCGGCGCGCCCTGCGATCCGGTCGCGAAGCCGGTGACGAGCGGCGTGGTGCCGAACAGGTTCGGAAACGTCGCGCCTTCGCCCATGCCGAGCGATTCACGCAGGCGCAGGCCACCGCCGATACCGACGATGACGACGCGCTTGCCGTTGCCCGCTGCGCTCGCGCGCTTGACGCGGATGAGTGGTGACAGCGTCGTCGCGGCCGCTACCGCGCCGAGCCCCTTCAATAGATTGCGTCTGCTGAGTGCCATGGCTCGCTCCTATTGGCTCTGGTACTCACGCGACGCGACGATCGCGCGGATGATGGCTCGGGGACCGACGGCGGGATCCTTGTCCCACTCGGCGGCGAATGCTTCGAGCTCGTACGTGTTCGGTTCACGCCCGAGCAAGCGGCGGAATTGATCGCGGATAAAGTCGCGCGCGGTGACCGCGCCCTTGTCGGGGATCTGGACTTCCGCCGAATAGAGCAGGCCGTTCGCGATCAGGTTGCGCATCGGCTGTGAATCGCCAAGGCCGTCGAGCGAGACGCTGAGCAGCGTTTCCTCGTCGGCGGTGAAGCGAAACACCTCCGTGCCCTGGAACTTGATCACGATCTCGTAGCTCTCCGGCGTGCGGCCGAGCAGATCGGCGTAGATGCCGCGGAGGAACTGCGTGGAGGTCTTACCGCGCGGTGCGCGCTCGCTCCCCTCGGGCTCGCCGGCACTCGCCGCGTCGTAGTCGTAGACGTCGGTGCAGGCGGCTGCCAGCGCGACGATCAACAGGAGGCGCATCATTGGTCGAAGTACTCCCGCGACGACAGCACGGCACGCACGAGGCTGCGCATGTCCGGCTTGGTCGCATCGAGGGTGGTCGGGAAGTACGCGAGCTCGACGGCGCTCGGCTCGCGGGCGAGATAGCGATTGAACACGCGGCGCGTCAGCGACTCGCGATAGACGTCGCTGTCAAAGATGATGTCGATCAGATCCGCATAGTTCGAACCGTGGCGATGGAACATCAGGCCCGCCGGAGCGCCGGGGAAGATCGCGCCGAAGATCATCGCGCGGCCGTTCTCGATCTCGTCGGCTTCCGCGGGACGCGACAAGAAGTCGTCGAACAGCGCGGTCACGCGAGCTTCGGGGGCGCCGTTGAGAATGAAGTAGCCGGTCGCCATCGCGTAGCGACGCTCGATGTCCGACGTCGCCAGGTTTGCCTTGAAGTCGGCGGTCGCCTTCATCAAGTCGGTACGCTCGGTGTCGAGCTGCGGCAGGATGTTGCATGCGCACTTGCACGAATCCA
>DASUFX010000075.1:0-4009 GCA_036274355.1 Kofleriaceae bacterium
TCACGGTGCGCGCGCGGTTAGGTCTGTAACGCGTGATGCATTCGTCAGCGAACGTGAAGGTGGCACGTGCGAGTGCCACACCGGACAAGGTGTGTGCAGCGCTCGGATTCTTTTCTGCGACCAAATTGGTGATTTTTTCACAGCGTGAGTGAGAGCGCGGCTTTCGCTATCGTGCGCTCGTGGGTGAGATGCGGTCTCTTCATTGTGAGTGCGGCGCGACGCGCGAAGCACCGGTGGGCATCAGGATCCTCAGCTGCGTCAAATGCGGCCGAGCGATGGCGCCGGCAACGTTGAACGTGTTCGTGCCGACACCGTCGCGCTCGATCGTTGCGGGCGCGACGTTGGTGAGCCAGCTGCTCGGCACGCTCGCGTTCGCGCTGGCACTCGTGTGGATCATCAAACACGGCTATCGCGGGCCAATCAACGTGACGATACTGGTGCTCGGTGCGGTCGCCGTGTTCGCGGGCGGCAACGCGCATCGCGGCAGTGTGGTTGCGCTCGTAGTGTGCGCGGTGATCGATCTTGCGGTTGCAGTCGCGTGCCTCGCCAACATCTCGGCCGTCGATACGTTCGTACATACATCGGTCGCCTGGGCCGCGCCGGCGGTCGTTCCGAAGCTACACATCATGACGGTGATTGCCGGCATCGTTGCAGTGCTTGCAGCAAGCGCGTGCATGGCCGCGGTCCCGCAGACTCGTCGGTTTGCGGCGTGGCGCGAGCGGCAAATCCTTCACGCAGCACGCGCCTGGAACAGCTAGCGGACACGGTTTCGGCGTTATGCTGCCTCGGTGTCACCGTTCGTTCGCGCGCCGGTTGTTCGCATCGTCGACCACACCGATACGATCACGGTGCTCGGCCCCAAAGGAGCGCGCACGTTCAGCGGCGACTCGGCCGAGCTGGTGCGTGCGGTGCTCGAGATCGTCGCTGCGCCGACCACACGCGCCGAGCTGCGTGCAGAGCTCGAGCAGCGCGCCGGTGAGGCGGTACCCGAGACACTCGTCGATGAGCTGATCGGCGTGCTCGTCGCGGACGGAGCGCTCGTCGCGCCGGAGCCGGCGCGGCCCAAGCCGGTTGCCGTGCGGCGCGTCGTGCTCGGGATCACCGGTGCGGTCGCTGCGGTCGACGCGCCTGCGCTCGTGCGCGGCCTGCAGTCGATCGGCTGCGAGGTGCGCATCGCGCTCTCGAAGAGCGCGAAGAAGTTCGTGTCGGTTGCAGCGCTCGAAGCGCTCACCCATCACGCGGTGTGGCACGGCATCTGGCGTCGCGATCGCGAGATGCCGGTGCCGCACATCAACCTCGCCGAGTGGGCCGAGCTGTTCATCGTGTGTCCCGCGAGTGCGACGACGCTCGCGCGCATTGCGACGGGTGACTGCTCGGATCTCGTCGCGGCGATCGCGGCCGCGACGCGTGCGCCGGTCGTGCTCGTGCCGTCGATGAACGACGCGATGTACGAATCGCCGGCCGTGCAGCAAAATCTCACGACGCTACGCGCGCACGGCCGTTACCTCGTGCACCCGGCGATGGGCCACGAAGTCGCGCACGCGCCCGACGAGCGGCGCTCGTTGCTCGGTCCTGCACCGCCGGCGCACGCGCTGGTGGACATCGTGCGCCATCTGCTCGCGCAATCGGGGCCGCGTGTGCTGCCCGTCGGTGCGAACGCGTGGGAGCGGCTGTGGGCAACGGCGACGCTCGAGCAGCTACCGTGGCACGCCGAGAGCGTCGACGGGCCGCTCGCCACCGCGCTCGCCGAGCGTTGCGCCGTCGGCCGCAAGCTGATCGATCTCGGTACCGGCGCAGGCACCGTGGCGATCGAGGCTGCGCGCCGCGGTTACGCGGTGACCGCGACCGACATCGCGGCAAGCGCCTTGCGACGGGCACGCGAGCGCGCGGGTGCGCTGCCGATCCAGCTCGTCCTCGACGACATCACGGCGACGTGCATCGACACGCGGTACGACGTGGCAGTCGACAGCGGCCTGTTTCACTGTCTTCCCCGCGAGCGCTGGGATGCCTATGCCGCGGCGATCGATCGCCTCGTCGCACCGGGAGGCGCGCTCTTGCTCGTCGCGCACCAGCCAGGCACGCAGCTCGCGACGAACCCGGTCACCGACGCCGAGCTCCGTGTGCTCCTGCCTGGTTTCGAGATCGCTCGCACGGCGCCGACCACACTGTCGGGCGGAAATGCGACGCTCTTCGAGCTCGAACACCGGCTATGATCGCGCGATGAAGCCGCGCCGCGCGCTCCGTGTCCCGGTGGCCTTGGTGTTCACGGTCGGCACTGCCGCGGCCGTCGTCGCAAGCGCCGCAAGCGTCAGCTGCGGTGGCGACGACGACACCAAGAAAGACGGCGGCAGCTGCGGCGTGTTCTGTTTCGCGAGCCAGAACGATGGTGGGGTGCCGCCGCCCGACGGAGGTTGCCCGCTCTGCGCCGACTTCTCGTCGGGCACGCCCGTGTGTCCCGCTGGTTGCGACCCCTTGGGTTGATGAAGTCATCGCCGCTCGGTCGAGCGGCAAGCATCGCAAGCGCTAGATCGGCCCGCCGAGCGTGTAGACGACGAACGAGTTGTACTCGCCGGTCACGCGGTTCGTGCGAAAGCCAGGGATGCCGCTGGCGTTCTGGTTGCTCGTGAACGGTGCGGTCGGTCCGGTCTGCAGCGAGTCGAGCGCGCAGTAGTGATTGGATCCGTACGCGCCGGCAAGGATCCGATAACGGCCGCCCGGGGCGACATCGGGGATCGTGGCGCGATTGCGTTCGAAGTTTGCGGCTCCGTTCTGGATGGTCCAGATCATGAGCAATGACATCGCGGGCGTGATCGTGTCGTCGTGAAACACGGCGCATAGCCAGCCGTTGTTGCCCGTAATCCGCCACAGGATGCCGCCATTGACGTTGCCGGTATCGAGGCTCGCGAACGTGAACGTCGCCTCGGCGATGTAGTCGTTGACCGCGATCGCAGCCGGATTGTGCATGCGCTGGTCGCTGACCAAGCTCATCTGCTGCACGGCGTCACCCGAGACGGGCCACGTGCCGTTGATGATCGTCCAGTCGGGGCTCAGCGTCGTGCCGACGAACGGCTCGAAGTAGGCGATCGACTCGCCGCTCTGGGTCGGACGCGGATCGCACGCGTCGCCGACCGAATCCGCGGTCTGCCCGGCGTTTGTTTCGCCGAGGTTCGCCTGGTTCGTGTTCGCCACCGTCGGGCAGTTGTCGCAAACGTCGCCGTAGCCGTCGGTGTCTTCGTCGTGCTGGGCCGGATTCTGGATCGAGACACAGTTGTCGGTGTCGTCGAACACGCCGTCGCCATCGGTGTCGAGCGTCGGGTCACCGCGCGGCGCATCGAAGTCAGGGTTCGGATCGGCATCGATGGGACAGTTGCCGGGCACGCAGGTACAGTTGCCCGACACGCAGTCGGCGGGCGGCACGAGGTCGAAGTTGAACCGACATGCCGTGAGCGTCACGCTAAGCGCGAAGGCGACTGCTCGCATTGCCACGATCATAGAGTCGATCGAACTTCGACGCGCAGCAATCGTTGTGATCTTCCTGACGTTCGCTGCCACAAATCGCGGCGGCTCACTTCGGCTGCGGGGTAGGCGCGACGGGGGGTGGAGCCGCAGGTGCCAGCTTATGCGCAGCCAACCAGGTGTCGATCTCGCGGCCTTGACGAAGCCCAGCGAGCTTGCGCTGTGATTCCTGTACGAGCGCGAGTCCGCGCGGCTTGTCCTTGCCCGATTCCCACAGCGCGCGGCCGAGCTGCCACTTTGCCTCGGCGATCGCGCCGTTCGAGCGATTGGCGGCTACGCGGATCTCGACGGTCTTCTCGAGCAGCGGCAGCGCTTCTTGCACGCGGCCGAGGTCGGTGTAGCAGACGCCGAGATCGAAATACGCGGCGGAGGTCTGATGGTGCGACGTTCCGAGCGTTTTCTCCCAGATCGCCTTCGCCTCCAAGAAGTGCGGAATCGCCTCGCGGCATTTTCCTTCGAGGCGCAGCGCGGCGCCGAGCGTGTGGTGTGGCAG
>DASUFX010000076.1:0-9483 GCA_036274355.1 Kofleriaceae bacterium
GACGCCGGCACGATGTGCCCGAGCTACATGGCAACGCTCGACGAGCGTCACTCGACGCGCGGCCGCGCGCACCTGTTGTTCGAGATGATGAACGCCGACGTCATTACCGACGGCTGGCGTAGCGAGGAAGTGCGCGAGGCACTCGATCTCTGTCTCGCATGCAAGGCGTGCAAGCGGGAATGCCCGACGCACGTCGACATGGCGACGTACAAGGCCGAGTTCATGTCGCACTACTTCGCGGGCCGGATCCGCTCGCGCGAGGCGTACGTGTTCGGCTGGTTGCATCGCTGGCTCGTACTCGGCCGCGCGATGCCACGGCTCGCGAACTTCGCAACCCATGCACCACTGCTCCGTGCGATTGCCAAGTGGATCGCCGGGATCGCGCCCGAGCGCGAAATCCCGCGCATCGCGCGACACTCGTTCCGCCACTCCTTTTTTCCGCCGGTCGCCGCGAACGGGCGCACCAGGGTCCTGTTGTGGCCCGACACGTTCAACGACACGTTCTTCCCGTCGGTCCTCCACGATGCCGCGCGCGTGCTCACCCACGCAGGGTTCGCCGTCGACATTCCGCGCCGGCGGTTGTGCTGCGGTCGCCCGCTCTACGAGTACGGCTGGGTCAAGCAGGCGCGCCACCTGTGGCAGCGCACGCTCCACGACCTTGCCGACGATATCGATGATGGCGTTGCCGTGGTCGGTCTCGAGCCGAGCTGCGTCGCCTCGTTCCGCGACGAGCTCCCCGCGCTGTTTCCCGATGATCCACGCGCGGCCCGCCTCGCAAAGCAGACGTACAGCCTCGCGGAGTTTCTCGCGACGACGCCGTACACGCCGCTGCGCGTGCGGCCGCAACACGTGCTCTATCACCGGCATTGCCATCAGGCTGCGGTGCTCGAGCCGGAGCACGACATTCGCCTGTTGCGCGCCGCCGGTCATCGGCTCGAGGTGCTCGATAGTGGTTGCTGCGGCCTCGCCGGCGCGTTCGGCTTCCAGCGCGCGAAGTATCCAATCTCGGTCGCGCTCGCCGAGCGTGTGCTGTTGCCCGCGGTGCGCGCGAATCCTGACGCCGTCGTCGTCGCCGATGGCTTCAGCTGCCGCGAGCAATTACTCCAGCTCGGCGGCGTGCGTGCGCTGCACCTCGCGGAGCTGCTCGCCGACGTCCCGGCACTGGTCCCTGCCGTCGTGCCGAGCGATGCGGAGCTCGATCGTATACGCGCCGCGGCAGCGCGCACGCTGCGTTAGCGTTTGAGCTCGAACACGAGCAGCTCGCCGAGCATGTCGTGCTCGCGCGTTCCGCACTGCACCATGCCGAGCTTGCGAATCACGCCGAGCGACGCGTGGTGCCACGGAAACGTCGTCGCGTGCACCGCGAGGATGCCGGCCTGGTCGAGCGCCCAGTTCACGCACGCGCGCGTTGCTTCGGTCGCGAGGCCCTGGCTGCGCGAGCCGTCCTCGATGCCGTAGCCAACCTCGGCGATACCGTCGGCGGGGCGGCCCTTGAACACGACGCTGCCGACGACACGGGGAGGCCCATCCAGCGGCAGCACGAGCCTGTCGCCCCACAGACGCGTATCGGGATCGGCGCGGATCGCTTCGAGCGAGAACGGAAACGCACGCGCGACGAGCTCTTCGTTCGGCCACGCGTCGGGAAATCGCGCGCACGCCGGCAGGTCCAACCCGCAGTCGCGGATGCACGCATCGAGCGCGGCTTCAGCGGCCGCGCGATCGCGTCGCATCACGCCTTCGATCATCGCGAGCGTGATCGGCACCAGGCGCAGGCGTTCGGTAGTCAGCGCTGGCATCAGGGCCCCGTCAATCCGACCCCGACGAGCAGTGCCAGCTCTTGCGGTCCGTCGTTGCCGATGAGCCCGTAGCGAACATCGACGTTGAACATGAAACCGCCGACGTATTGATCGAGACCGACGGTCGCGACGCCGCCCGCGAACACGCGCTGCATCAACGGCGGTACCGGTTCGTTCGTGCGTAGCAGCTCACCGCCGACGTGTGCGGTGAGGTATCGGCTCGGCGTGTCCCACGGCCGAACCCGCAGGCCGACCTGTAGATCCATCTGCACCGTGTGCAGCTCGGTGTCGATCTGCGGTGCGGTGCCGTTGTAGAGCGTGCCGAACAACGTGCTCCAGCGCAGCGACCAGCCCCACGATCGCTCGGTGGCCGCCGGTTGCCACGCGGCCTGCATGCCGAATTGATACATGCCGTAGCCGAGACGCTTCGCGTCGGCGCCGGTGCCCGACAGCACGCCGAACAGAAAGCCGATCGTACCTGGCGGCAGCGGATCGGCAGCGACCGGAGACGCGAGCGCGCCAATAACCGCCGCAGCAGCGAGCACGCGCCGCATGGCTAGAACTTCGACGTCGTCGCGAGGAACGTCATCTTGTCGTTCGTCGCGCGGAGGCGACGCGACAGCGTACGCACCCAGTTCCACAACAGCTCGTACGCGAGATCGCGATCGACGAACAGCAGATCCTCGAGGTCGCGGCGATTGACGACGAACAGCCGGCACTTCTCGTGGCACATCGCGGTCGCCGAGCGCGGGGCATCGTCGATCAGCGACATCTCGCCGAAGTAGTTGCCGGGCCGGAGCACCGCGAGTGCTTCTTCGCCCATGCCGGGCACGATGCGGCTGATGCGGACCGCGCCTTCGACGATCAGGTAGAACTTGTCGCCGGGCTCGCCCTCCGAAAAGATCGTCGCGCCGTTGCGGTACTGCTCCTCGACACCGATGTCGACAACACGGCGCAGGTGACCGAGCGGCAGACCGCTGAACAAGTCGATCTGCGAGAGGATCTCGAGCGTCGACTTACCCTTGATATCGAGCTCGCTCGGACGTGGCTCTTCGCCCATGGACGGTCCCAAGCGTCCCACACACCCCCCGAAAACGCAAAAACGGCTCGGGCCGAAACCCGAACCGTTTACCAGCGACGCGCGACCAGAAGGACTAGCCGACCTTCAGGACGAGCAAGAGCGAGATGATGAGCGCGTAGATGACCAGCGACTCGATCAGAGCGAGGCCGAGAATCATCGGGCCGCGGATTTGACCGGCGGCGCCAGGGTTACGGGCGATACCGTCGAGGGCCGCAGCCGCTGCGCGACCCTGGCCGATGCCACCGCCGAGGGCGGCGATACCGATGCCGAGACCGGCCGCGAGGGCGATCAGGCCGAAGTTCTTCGCCAGGCCGTCGGCCTTGACCGCCGCCGCGTCGAACGCTGCGCCGGCCGCTTCGGGCTGCGCGAACGCAACGGCCGAGATGCCGAGGATGAGGAGGACGGTGAGGAACGAAATGATGTTCTTGGTCTTCATGACAAATCTCCTGGGGGTCGCGCGGGGCGCCGGTTAGTTAGCGTGTCTTCGATGATGGGTAAAGCAGGAAAGAAGCGAAAAATCGATCAGTGCTCTTCGTGTTCGATCGCCATCGAGATGTAGACCATCGTTAGCGTGCAGAACACGAGTGCCTGAATGAGGCACACGAGCAGGCCGAGCAGCATGAACGGCAGCGGGACGAGGATCGGCACGAGCGCGAAGAACGACATGACGACCTTGTGGTCGGCCATCATGTTGCCGAGCAAACGCACCGACAGCGAGAGCGGGCGGGCGAAGTGGCTGATCATCTCGATCGGGAAGATCAACGGCGCGAGCGCCGGCGACGGTCCCATGAAGTGCTTGAAGTAGTTGATCGGCCCGTGCTCCTTGATGCCGTAGTAGTGCGTCAGGAGGAACACCATCACCGCGATGCCGACGTTCGTCTTGAGCGTGTCGTTCGGCGTCACGAAGCCCGGCACGAGGCCGATCAGGTTGCCGAACAGGATGAACATCCAGAGCGCGCCGATCAGCGGGAAGAACTTCTTGGCGTTCGCCTCGCCCATCGCGCCTTCGACCATTCCGTAGACGCTCTCGGCGGTGTACTCGAAGAAGTTGCGCAGGTTCATCTTGCGCGGCGGGACCAGGCCTTTGTCCTTGGACTTCGTGCCGCGATAGAACGACATCGCGCCCCAGACGCAGAACATGATCACGAGTGCCGTGGTCAGGACGTGCGTGAGCGTCCAGCCGGACTCGTCGAACATCATCCACTTCCACTTGCGGCCAAGCGTGCCTTGCGCCCAGTGGTTGAAGTCCTGCCACCAGGAGAAGCGGTTCAAGTAGTCGAACCAGGTGCCGTGTTCACCCATGGTGCTCGTCGTGCTCCGTCGAAGGCGGCTCTGCTTGCGGACGCAGAGCCGAATAAGTCGTGTCGAGAACAATCGACACGATGAACAGCGAATAACCGATCGTGAATGCGATCGGATCGATCGGTAGGAACAAGATCGCCACCGCGACCGCGCCCATGAGGCCGATCATCTTTGGCAGCATCAAGAGCGGCGCGTTGCCGGTCTTGCCCTTCGCGGCGTCGCTCGTCCACTTGAAGACGAGCTTGCGCAACACGAAGAAGTTGAGGCAGGTCAGCGCGACACCGACCGCGATGCCGAGCGCGACATCTTGCGGCTGCGTCACCGCCGCGGCGATCACGAGGACGCCGCCGAGTGCGTAGTTCATGCGCTCGATGCGAAGAAGGCTAGGCGTTGCCATGACCGCCTCCTTTGTCTTCGTTCGCTTGCGCTTCGGCGGCGCGATCGGCGCGCGCGACAGCGCGGAACACACCGCGGAATCCGGCGATGAGACCGAGCAAGAGCCACAGCAGCATCAGCCACGGCTGGGTGCCGAGCCACTTGTCCATGTAGTAGCCGACGAGCAGGCCAATCCCGACGGACAGTCCGAGCTCGAGCCCGACCGAGCTCGCGTTGAGCGCGTTGTACGCGCGCTTCGCGTTACGGGCGGCGGGGTCTGCAGCACGGCTGCTACGGCGATCCACAGAGGTTCGATGCGTGTTTCGCATGAACGAATCCTGCGACATTTCGCCGCTATGGCCAGAGGGGGCCGCCATCGAGCGGGCCGTGGGTACCACGCGAGAATTCCAGCGTCAATCAGCCGAGGCGATCGCCTCCGACGACGATCAGGACAAACTGTCGCGGGCCGCCGCGATCACCGAATCGACGTCTTCTTCGGTGTGTGCGAGCGATACGAACATCGCCTCGAACTGCGACGGCGGGAGAAACACGCCTTTGTCTCGCATCTTGCGGAAAAACGCGCCGAACCTCGCGGTATCCGAGGTCTTCGCGGTCGCGTAGTCGGTGACCGGACCGTTGGCGAAGAACAGGGTGACCATCGAGCCGATCCGGTTCACGCAGGCCGGGACACCGGCCGCTTGCGCCGCGGCAAGCAGGCCATCGCCCAGGCGTTTGCCGAGCTGGTCGAGCCGCTCGTAATTCCCCGGCCGGCCGAGGATGTGGAGCGCCTTGAGCCCGGCCGCCATCGCGAGCGGATTTCCGCTCAGGGTGCCCGCCTGATAGACGGGGCCGAGTGGCGCGAGCTTCTGCATGATGTCGGCGCGACCGCCGAACGCCGCAGCAGGCAAGCCGCCGCCTACGATCTTACCGAGGCACGTGATGTCCGGCGTGATCCCGAACAGGCCCTGGGCGCCGCGATAACCGACGCGATAGCCGGTGATCACCTCGTCGAAGATCAGCAGCGCGCCGTGCTTGGTGGTGAGGTCGCGCAGGCCCTGCAGGTAGCCGGGCTGCGGCAGCACGAGACCCATGTTGCCGGCGATCGGCTCGATGATGATCGCGGCGATCTCGCCCGGGTTGGCGGCAAACGTTGCTTCGACCGCAGCGAGATCGTTGTACGGCACGACCAGCGTGTCGCGCGCTGCGCCGTCGGGCACGCCCGCGGATCCCGGAATGCCGAGCGTCGCGACGCCCGAGCCCGCAGACACCAGCAAGCAATCGGCATGGCCGTGATAGCCGCCGTCGGTCTTGAGGATCTTGTTGCGGCCGGTAAAGCCGCGCGCGAGGCGCAGTGCCGTCATCGTCGCCTCGGTGCCCGATGACACCGCGCGCACCATCTCCATCGACGGATACGATTCGCGAATGCGCTCGGCGAAGCGCACTTCGATCTCGGTCGGCGCGCCGAACGTCGTGCCCTGACTCATCGCCTCGGCGATCGCGTCGAGGATCTCGGGCTGGCTGTGGCCGAGGATCAACGGGCCCCAGCTGCCGATCAGATCGATGTAGCGGTTGCCGTCGACGTCGGTGATGTACGCGCCGTCGCCTTGCGCGACGAACACGGGATCGACGCCGACCGAGCGACACGCTCGCACCGGCGAGTTCACGCCGCCGGGGATGACCTGCTTCGCGCGCTCGAAGATCGACTGACTGCGTTGGATGCCCATCGCGGGCGAAGGTAGCGCGTTTTACGGCTGCGCGATCGCTGTCACGCGGGGGCCGTCGCTGCGAGCTGTTCTTGTTCAGCCCGCGCGCGCATCGGCTCGACGACGAATCTGCGGATCCGAGAGCGCACGAACGGGCGTGCGAGCCATGCGAGTGCGCGCAACCTGCCGCGCGGCGCGATGTCGGCGATGACAGTGTAACGCGTGCCGCCGGGCACCGGCTCGAAGCGATTGAGGAACCGTGCTTGGTAGCTCGGCTTCTTTTCATCGAGCTGGATCTCGCGCTCTGACGTCGGGGTGATCACGTTGGGCACGGTCCCCGCGCTCGCGTGATCGACCTCCACCGTGATCGCCGGTCCATCGGTACGCACCCAGCGCACGCCGCGGATCGTGGCCGGGAATAGCCGTGGCCATGCCGTGTAGTCCATGTACAGCGCCATCAGCCGCTCGGGCGGCGCGTGCACGATGCGTGAGACTTCCGCATGGATGCCGTGGGCACGCGGGATGTCGACGAGCGTCGCGATGACGAGCGCGCAAAACCCGACGAGCGTCAGCACGAAGCCGATGAGGTGGCCGTACTCCCAGCGCGGACGCAACGTCACCCAGGCCTCGACCGCCGATGGACCGGCCTCGGCGATCTGCTGGTTTACCGGCACGACGAGCACGAGCCATGACACGAACGAAGCGAGGACTGCGAGCGCCGCGAGGAGCGTCCAGTGCGCCGATCGCTGTCGGCGAACCCGCCACGCCAGGGTCACTACGGCGATCAACGCGACGATCGTGTAAGCGCCACCGACGATCGCGAAATACCGATACAGCGTACCGTTGACCGCGGTGTAGAGCTCGTAGCTGTACGCGAGCTTCGGAGCCATCTCGAGCACGTGCGCCGACGTCATGGTCAGCGCGAGCGCGGTGGCGACGAGTGCGATGAAGCGGTGGAACAACATCCACCATCACTTGGTGCGAGCGACGTGCCTACGGCTGCGCCAGCTGGGCCGTGCCTTTGCCGACGATCTCTTGCTCGTAATACTGCTCCGGCTTCACGCCGCGCTTCTCCGCCGCGGTCGCTTTCGCAAGCTCCTCGTCGATCAGCGGCGAAAACTTGTCGATCGGTAGCGCGCCCGCGACGTAGCGGCCGTTGATGAAGAACGTCGGCGTCGCGCCGACACCGAGCCGCGTCATGGTCGCCATCTCGTCGCGCACTTCCTGGACACACACGCCCGCGACATCTTGTGCGTAGCGATTCATGTCGAGCTTCAGCTGCTTCGCGAGCGCCGTCATGTGCGCCGGCGAAAACGCGTCGCTGTTGTTCGCGCGCTGATCGAACGCCTGCGTCCAGATCAGCTGCGCCATCTCGCGCCACTTGCCTTGCTTCTGCGCACCGCACGCGGCCTCGGCGGCGAGCTTCGCGGTCTTCGGATGCACGACGTACGGCTTGTATGCGACGCGCAGATCCGGGCCGTACTTCTGGCGCAGCTGCTCGACGGTGTCCCACGCCTTGCGGCAGAACGGACAGTCGAAGTCCATCGCCATCACCAGCGTGACCTTCGCCTTGGGCGAGCCGTAGACCGGGCTCTTGCCGAGCGGCACCGAGTACGTGACCGCGGGATCGGGCTCGCGCCGCTGCCCGCGCGCCGGCTTCGCTTGCTTCACCGCGTCGAGGAGCGTGTCGAGCTGGTCGTGCAGGTCGGCGAGCTGGCCGGCGAGGGCAGTGAGCTCGGTAGTGCCTGGCTGCGCGCGGAGCTCGGCCAGCGCCTTGTCCTGGGCGTCGAGTCGTTGCTCGATCTGCGCGAGCCGCTGCAATGTCTGATTATCGCGCTTTTCGCGGTAACAGCTTGCGAGGAGCATCACGATCAACAAAGCGGCGATCGGTTTCATCGGGGGCAAGATACAATGAGGACGTGCGCTGGGGACTTGTCGGGCTCGTGCTGTTCGTGTGCGCGTGCGACTCGCGGTACGGCGCGTATTTCGTGATCAAGAGCGACGTCGAATTCGATGCCGTCGAGGTCTACTTCGGCACTCCGATCGACTCGTCGGGGCCGGGCAGCGGCGATTCGTTCGCGACGCCTACGTTCGGTGCGCAGCGCGGGACGCTGTTCGATCGTACGTTTGCCGACGCAGATGTGTTGACGGTCGGCGCGACGACCGAAACCACGTTCTACGTACCGCCGACCGAAGCGAATCAGCAGCTCGGCGCCTACGTTGCGGCAGTCGCGTTGTCGGGCGGTCATCCCGTCGGCATCGCCGAGTACTTCGGGTTCGCGGTACCGAGCGATGTCGTGCACGAGTACCAGCTGAAGCTGGCGCCGTGGAATCCGCAGGAAGCCGAGCGCTGGGGCGATACGCCGGGATGTCTGGTGTGGAAGCACGCGCGCGACAACGGCACTGGGTTTGTCGCGGTGGTGCACGGTGACGATCGCGATTGCGACACGTTGGTGAGAAACGCCGACTGCAACGATCTGTGCAGCGCGGGATCGCCAGCATGCGCGGCGGATACTTCGTTCTGTGGCGGCGCGACCGGCGTTTGTGCGCTCGGCTGTTCGGCGAACGGCGTGTGCTCGCCGTCGCTGTGCTTGCCGCCGGCGACGTGCGACACGACGTGTGCTGCACTCGGGAACGTCACGGACAGGCTCGCGTGCGGCGCAGCCAAGACGAGTAACCATGCCGAGATCTTCGTCGAGCGCAACGACACGCTGCAGATGTGCGCGATGGAGTTTCTGTTCAGCCCCGGTGTGCCGTGCGTGATGCCGAAGATCGAGGCGAAGGTGCCGGCCGACTTGACGGGCTTCACGTACGCAATCTCGTCGGTCCCCGGCAACACGATGATGTGCAACCTCGGCGTCATTCAGGACCCGATGACACCGCTCGATGATTTCGACGAGCATCACCTGCTGATCTCGTTCGCGCCGCCGACGAACATCGGTCCGCGGCCAACGGTTGTTATCGGCATCCAAGCAAAACCAAATTCGGTCGCGTGCGCGAACCAGCCGTATTACCTGGTCCAGATGCCGACTCCTCCGCAGGTCTACGCCTGCCCGTAGCCGCGCCGAAAACGTAGGCGATTGGAGCAATCCAGACGGCCAGGAAGTCGCCGGAATAATTGCGTTATCAGGTGGCTTCAGACATTGAGGAATGACGCTGGGCGAGCTATACGAATGCACTGCCGATGGCTGACGTAAGCACCCCCAACATCACGCCGATCTCGATC
>DASUFX010000077.1:0-4609 GCA_036274355.1 Kofleriaceae bacterium
GCCGCCGAGACGGTCGGCGCCGGCTCGCGTTCGGTTCCCGCGCACAGCGCGCAGGCGCGACTCGCGCCCTATGCACACCGCGCGACCGATGTCGTGATGACGTACCAGCGCGGCCTGTTGCCACTGTCGTCGCTCGGTGCCGCGAACAGTCAGATCACGGCGCGCGCCGGTCAGCTGCGGCGCCGCTTGCGAGGTGCCGGTTATCAACTGCACGGCAACCTGCTCGAGGTCTCGCCCGCTGCCACGATCGCCGCGCTGTGCGGACCTCGCGTCGCTCGCGGCTACAAGCGCGACGCCGACCCGTGGGTCACGCGCGCGACGATCCTCGAGCGCTTCACGGATCTGTCGTTCGCGCCGCAGAGTCGGATGGCGCGCGAAGATGTGCTGCGCAACGATCACTGCTTCGACGCGGTGATCTCCGCGTACACCGCGTATCTGTGGGCGCGCGACGGTTGGGAGCTTCCCACCGGTGTGTTCGCTGACGACGGCTGGATTTTCTCGCCGCCCTGAGACGATCAGGTCTCGCGCATCTTGGCGTACGCAACGCTCCCGCGCGCGCTCGCGCGCAGCGCACGTCGTGGAACCCGCCGTGATCGTGCAGCGCGTGCGCGGCCTTTCGGGCACGTCGGTTCGGCGCCTCGCGGCACCGCGCGTGCACGCGCATCGCGCGCACATGAAGACGACAAACGAGGTCAGTCCGCCGCGTTGTGATGTGTGTGCGCCTTCAAATAACGCCGGCACACACGCGGTCGTGCGGCCGCAAAAGATCGCGCGGCCTTCGACCGACGGCATGGTGCGACTCGACGGTGGATCGTTCTGGATGGGCAGCGATGGGCGCGACGACGCGCCGGCCGACGACGAAGAAGGACCGAGTCATCGCGTCCGCGTGAATCCGTTCTGGATCGATCGCACGTGTGTGTCGAACGCCGAGTTCTCCGCGTTCGTCGCCGATACCGACTACCGCACCGAAGCGGAGAACGCGGGCTGGTCGTTCGTGTTTTATCAGCTGCTGCCCGACGACTTTCCGCCAACACCTCCGGTGCCGAGCGCGCCATGGTGGCGACACGTGCGTGGCGCGAGTTGGCGACATCCCGAAGGACCGCACTCGTCACTCGCGGGCCGCATGGATCATCCAGTCGTCCACGTAACGTGGAATGACGCGCTCGCGTACGCGCAATGGAATGGCAAGCGATTGCCGACCGAAGCCGAGTGGGAGTACGCGGCACGCGGCGGGCTATCGAAGCGCGTCTACCCGTGGGGGGACGAGCTCGCGCCCGACGACGAAGAACGCTGCAACGTCTGGCAGGGCCACTTCGCGATCGATCGCATGAGCCGCGGCGATTGTGCTGGCACCGCACCGGTCGCGAGCTTTCTGCCCAACGGCTATGGCCTCTACAACATGGCCGGCAACGTCTGGGAGTGGTGCGGCGATTGGTTTTCGCCGACGTACTATCTGCACAGCCGCCATGTCGATCCACGCGGACCACTCAGCGGACACGAGCGCGTGATTCGCGGCGGCTCGTACTTGTGCCACGACGCGTACTGCCATCGCTATCGCGTCGCTGCTCGCTCGCACTCGACGCCCGATCGCGCGACGGGCCACATCGGCTTTCGCTGCGCGCGCGACGCCGGCTCGATCAGCTCGGGCTAGATCAGCGCTTCGTACGCGGCGGTGACTTCGGCGAACCGGCGCTCGAGCGTGCGGCGCGCATCGCCTTCTGCATCGGGCTGCAGATCGGGATGAAGCTCGCGCGCGAGTCTGCGATATGCGCGCTTGATCGATTCGAGGTCGGCATCGTCATCGAGGCCGAGCAAGCGACGCGCTGCCTCGCGGCGCGGATCGATCGAACGGGTCCGCGCCGAACGGTCGGCGACCACGCCTTCGACATCGAGCGCATCGACCGCGCGCAAGAAGTGAATGAACGAGAGCAGACGGAAGCGCGGCGTGCGCGCCATCGACCAGATCTGATCGAGCCGGCGCGGCTGCGCGAGCGCGAGCAACATGCGGCGATCCGCTTCGTCGCAGGTCGGCGGCTCGGGCGCGAGCTCGACGCGAATCGACAGCCGAACGCCCGCGAGCTCGCGCAGCAATACTTCAGCGAGCGTGCTGTCGAGCTGTTGCTCGAGATGGGTGCGCGCCCAGGTCGCGAGAGGGAGCTGGTTCTGGCCGCCGGGTGGATATGCGGTGACGCCGCCCTCGAACACGACTTCGAGTCGATCGAGCGCGACGAGCCGAACGAGCCGGCCGACCAGCGCGCGCTTTGCGAGGTCGCCTTCCGCGAGCATGATCGCGCCGCGGCGCAGCACGAAGATCTCCGCGCGATGCGAGCCCGCGGTCGTGATCGTCAGGACACCGCTCGCTCCCTGGCGGCCGAACCGATACAGCAGGCGCACGAGCTCGCCACGACCACACATCTGACGCACGCCATCCGCGACACGCGCATTCGAACGAGGAACCGCCACGGACCCATCGTTGATGCGTCGCGACGTCGGGGCAATTTTTCAGCCGACCCGAGCTAGCGAGGCGACTGTTCAGCGAATCTGCGCGTGCAGGAGACGAAGATCGTCTTGCGCGATCACATGAAGCCAGCTTTGCGGCGCTCCACGATGAACTCGGTCACCGTGTTGCGCACGTCCTCGCGGAACTTCACGAGGCCAGCAGCGATCTCGCGCAGGGCCGTAACCGCAGGCTTGTTATCGCAGTCGACACCGGGAGTCGCGCCGCGCGAGAGCTGCCGCGCACGCTCAGCGGCCAAGATGACCAGAGCGAAGCGGTTGGGGACTTTGTCCAAGCAGTCTTCGACGGTAACGCGGGCCATGTGAGCGGCGGAACTTACCCCAGCGCGCTGGCATGTCAAGGGCACGCTTGCCAGACGTTCGACTACCAACTACCCTCATGAAAGCGGCCATGATCCTACCGGCAAGTAGGGTCGATCTCCCTTGGGCGCCTTTAACTTATGCCGGTTCGACCCCTCGTGCCTGCCGCGAATCGCGGCCCTGTTCGCATCGACCTCGATTGGGACGCCCTCGAGATCGCCGTCGAACGCAATTCGCCGGACACGGACAGCTACCTCGACCTGAGCACAGGCCGGGTTCTGACGATCACCAGCGGCGACCCTGAAGCGACGCTCAACCGTCAGCAGGTTTCGGAGAACATCCGAAATTACCTGCGCGTCGAGCCCGCCTCGTCCCGCGAGCAGTACCGCTGGATGGAGAAGTTCGTCGGCTCGGTGACCGACGAACCGCTGCGCGAGCGGCTCATCATCTCGATCGACGGCAAGGGCGCGTTCCGCCGCTTCAAGGACGTGCTGCTCGCCTACCCCGCCGAGCGCGAGCGCTGGTTCTCGTATCGCGCCGAGCTGCTCCACTGGCACATCCAGCAGTGGCTCGAGCAACACGACATCCATCCGACGAACGAGCCGCCGTGGGGCGCCGTCGCAGCGCCGACCGAGCTGCCGACCGTCGGCCGGCCGGTCGTCCATGGCACGGAAGCGCCCGGCGAGGCATTGCGCCGTCAGGCGCGCGACCTGATCGAAACGATCCCGGCGATCGAGCTGCCGACCGCGATCGCGTTCCTCGAGTTCTTGAAGGCGCGCAGCGCCGAAGCGCTGGCCAAAGAGCATCGCGAGAACCTCGCGATCCAAGACGACGATCCGATCAAGTGAGCTCGATCGAAGAGCTGGCGACAGCGTTGGTGCAGCAAGCACCCGACCTCGATCCGCGCACGATCGCCGAGCTGCGCGATCAGCTGTGGGCCGTCGGTTCGCCGCTGGCACTCGCGATCGCGCGCATCTACGAGCTGGTCGACATCGACGTCGTCGATCCTGCGATCGCCCTGCCTGCGCTTGCCGAGGCTTGCGCGACGCTCGTCGCCGGCATCGAAGGCCGCGTCGGTGAGCGCGAGCTCGAGGCGGCGCGCTACCAGATCGACACGCTCGAGCCGGTGCCCGACAAGCCGCCGCGCGTCGCCGCGCCAGACGTGCCGATCACGAAGCTGCGCAAGCGCTGACAGATCAAACACGATCCGCCGTGCACACGTGGATGAGCGAAGCGACGAAAGGCATCGACACCGTCGTCACCCTCACGCTCACGCGCACGGAGGGCGGCACCGAGGTCAAGCTCACGCACGCGAACGTGCCCGACGACGACATGGGCCGCATGCATAGCGAAGGCTGGCGCTCGATCCTCGAGGCGATCGCAAAGCACCTCGAGAAGTGATCAGCCGCGGACTGCGACGACGAACTTTAGATAGTTCGCTTCCGGGAACGCCGGTGCCGTCGGGAAGTCGGGTGGCAGCGGTCGCCGATCGATGATCTGCAGCCGCGTGCCCGCCGCCATCGCGCCTTCGGCCAGCGCGCGCTCGAATTCTTCCGATGACATCTTGTGCGTCGACGATGCCGCAGCGAGTAACCCACCAGGCTCGAGCACGTCGAGCGCTGCCGTGATCAGCTCCGCGTAGTCGCGCATCGCGCTCCACGGCTTGCCGCCGCGTGCTGCTGCGCTGGCGAATGCGGGCGGATCGACGACGACCATGTCGAACTTGCGGCCACGCTCGACGAAGCGCGCGAGGACTTTGAACACGTCGCCAACGATATGCTCCGGCTTCTCG